>CAZFEA010000280.1:0-4923 GCA_964518085.1 uncultured Dehalococcoidia bacterium | reverse complement strand
GGGGCCGTAGCAGCACGTTGCACGTGCAGGGCGGGGCCGTCGGTAGCCGCCAGCCGTTGGCTCGCCCTCAAATTGACCGGAAATCGAACTAACGGCCTCAGCCCACCACGAACTCGAAAGGAACAAAGCACGTGAAAGCAGCCGAGGGTCACACCGGACGAATATTTGTCATCAGGCTGGAAGACGGCGACACGGTGCCCCGGTGCATTGAACAGTTCGCCGCCGAAAAAGGCATCTCGCTGGCCCAGGTGATGCTCCTCGGAGGCATCGGCAGCGGACAGGTGGTGGTCGGCCCGCGGCGGTCGGACGAGAGACCGCCTGAGCCGGTGCTTTTGCCGCTGGATGGGGCGCACGAGGTCGCCGGGGTGGGCATCCTGGCGCCCGGTCCGGACGGAAAGCCGAATCTGCACATTCATGCCGCGCTGGGCAGGTCGGGACAGACAATCACCGGCTGCCTCAGGCCCGGTGTCAAGACCTGGCTGGTGGGCGAGGCCATCCTTATAGAAATCACCGGCGCCACCGCGGCCCGGATAAAAGATGCCCAGAGCGGCTTTGCCCTGATGGAACCGGGTGAGTAGGGTGGGTTAAGCGTCGGGGGTAAACAGGCTCGGGGGCGGCGACGCGAACCCACCAGGGGCGTGGGCCCGCGGCTACAGACCCTGTCATGACTACAGACTCAAGACTGACACTCACTTCAGATGTCCTGGTGATCGGCGGGGGCATCGCCGGGACCTATGCCTCCCTTAAGGCCAGGGAAAAGGGCGCCACCGTCATCCAGGTAGACAAGGGCGCCGCGGGCAAAAGCGGCTGCAGCGCCTTCGCCGCCGGCGTGATGTTTGTTTACATTCCCGGTGAGGATAACCTCGATGAGTGGCTTCTCTCCGAGGTCAGGCACCGCGGTTACCTGGTCCGCCAGGACAAGCTGCAGACCCATCTCGAGATGATGTACCCGATGATGCAGGAGATGGAACGCTTTGGCGTACAGTTCCTCCGGGGTCCGGATGGCAGGCTGCACCGCGACAAAGGCCGTGGCAAATTCCCGCTGGTCAAGTTCCCGGGACTCCAGCTAATGGACGCGATTGTCAAAGCCGCCAGGCTGCGCGGCGTCCGGCAGGTCAACAAGATCATGGTCACCGACCTTCTCACCGACGGGCAAAAGGTCACCGGGGCCATCGGTTTCGACATCCGCACCGGCCGGGTGCACGTTTTCCAGGCCAAAGCTACCGTGCTGGCGACCGGATGCACCCAGTACAAGGGGCTGTCTCCCGGACACCGTGACTGCACCGGAGATGGCTTCGCCATGGCTTACCGAGCCGGGGCGGTGCTGAGCGGGGCTGATGCCAACGATATCGCCTACAACGCCTTCCCCGCCCACTACGATATCGGACCGGGCATGAACATGTTTGTCGGCCAGGGCGGCAGGCTGGTCAACTCCCGGGGAGAACGCTTCATGCCGAAATACCATCCGGTGCTGGCCGAAAGGTCACCCCTGAATACCCTTGCCCAGGCGCTGGCGCTGGAAGCGAAGCAAGGACACGCCCCCATCTTCATGGACATGACCCATTTTTCTCCGGACCAGGTCCGGCAAATGAAACTGGTTTTGCCGTTGACCATGGAAATGTATGAAAAAGTCGGGATCGTTTCCGGGGGCCGCTTCGTCAAGCCGATCGAGTGGATGATCACCGCTCCTTACGGACGGGCCGGGCTGCGGACCGGGAGGCAGCAAGAGACCTTCCTGGCGGGCCTCTACGCCTGCGGG
The DNA here is from genome assembly GCA_964518085.1 of uncultured Dehalococcoidia bacterium. Classification (GTDB taxonomy): domain Bacteria; phylum Chloroflexota; class Dehalococcoidia; order JACQUA01; family JACQUA01; genus JACQUA01. The sequence continues at coordinate 3,164 of CAZFEA010000280.1, read as the reverse complement.
GAAGCGGCCGCGATGCAGGACTTCGCCTCGGGTCTCCCTTCCTGCGCCGCCTCCGGGGTCATCGCCGGACTATCGGCGGCAGATCATGCGGCGCAAACGGCCCCGCCTCCAGCCGCCCCGGCTTCGCAACTCCAGGAACTGGAATGTTTCGCCATGTCGCCGCTGCAAAGGAAAACCGGCGTGGAGCCGGACCAGGTGATCCTGTCTATACTTGAAGCCCTGACTCCGTATGATGTCCTGGTAATCCGCCACCAGGCGCGCCTCAAACCGGCGCTGGCAAAGATCGAAGAACTGGAACACAACGTCGTCCCCCATATTTGCGCCTATGATCCCCATTACTTGAGGCTGGCGCATGAGGCGGCCAATCTGGTTTTCACCGCCGCCTGTCACCTCCGTAGCGCCCTTGCCCGGGAGGAATCGCGAATGTCCCCCAGGGAAGACTTTCCCTTCACCGACAATGACCACTGGCTGCAGTGGATCAACATAACCCGGGAACACGGCAAAATGGAATTGACCCGGGAAAGGGTGCCGGTAGAAAACTACCAGCTCAAACCCGAACAGGGCAAGACCCTGTTCCGTATCTGGGATACCGCCCGGAAGCTGGGGCTGATCGATATTGAAAGTGACCAGGTACGTTGGAAAATGTAAAAATCAAAATGCGAAAGAGTTACGTGAAACCACGAATTAACACGAATAAGACGAATTAACACGAATGAACGTAACAGGTACCACAGGCGGCCCTGCCGGTGAAGAAACGATTTTAGAAACCTGATGCTCTCGCAGGCGAGCACGGACGATTCTTTCCCAGTCTTAAGCAGATAGCCAACCACGCTCTGTCCTCTATGGTTAAGCCATTCGTGTCAATTCGTGTTCATTCGTGGTTTCACGTAACCCTGTTTGCATTTTTCATTTTGATTCTTAGTTTTGTGTATGGCCATTCCATCCCGATACACCCCCGAAATCATCGCTGAGAACATACGCGACGGCTTCTGGACCCGGACCACCTTCTACGACCTGGTTGTCCGGAACGCGGCATTGTACCCTGACCAGGAAGCCGTGGTCGACGGCACGGTGCGGCTGACCTGGGCCTCGCTCGAGCAATGGGTGGAAAGACTGGCCCTGGGGCTCCTGGAGGCCGGGCTGAAGAAAGACGACATGGTCATAGTCCAGTTGCCCAATTGCGTCGAGCTTTTCGCCCTGCGGCTGGCCTGCGAAGCGGCCGGGCTGCTGTGCCTGCCGGTGCTGAGAACTTACCGGCAAAAGGAACTGGAGTACATTCTCACGCATACCCGGGCGCCGGCCATGGTAATCCCCAGGCGCTTTCGGGACTTCGATTACCTGGAGATGGTGAACGGACTGCGGCGGCGCGCGCCCGACCTCAAACACGTCATTATCAGTGGCGGCGGGGCGGGGGAGACACTGTCGACCGCCGACATGATCCAACGGGATATTGAACGCAAATACCCGGCAGACTACCTCAAGACCACCGTGTGCCCGGCAACGGAATACTCCCTGGTGTTGCTCACCAGCGGCACCACCGGCCTGCCCAAATTCGTCGAGAACCCGGTTTGCGCCGCCATGCTTCGCGACCGGGTCATAATGGAGATAATAGGCTGCACCAGCAAGGATGTAATCGGGATTTTTTCGCCCGCTGCCGGCGGCGCCAACGCCAGGGGCTATTATGGTTCGCTGATTGTCGCCGCCAGGGTAGCGATGATTGAGCACTTTGACGCCGGTGAAGCATTGCGGCTTATCGAAAAGGAGAAGATCACCGTTCTCCCCCTGGTGCCGGCGCAGCTAATAATGATGCTCCGTCACTCCCGGTTTAACAAGTACGACCTCTCTTCACTACGCCTGCTGCTGCTTACCGCCGCCGCCGTGCCCTATGAGATCGCCGCGGAATGCGAAGATAAATTTGGCTGCACCGTCGTTCAGAACTATAGCTCCATCGACTGTTCCGTCGGCTGCATCGGCTCGCTGTCGGACCCAAAAAAGGTCCGCCTGACAACCGTGGGCAAGCCCTTCGCCGGCGCGCGGCTGAAAATTATCGATGACGCCGGAGACGAGGTCCAGCCGGGTCAGATCGGGGAGGTCACGCTGCGCGGCCCCGCCGCTGCGTCAGGTTACTATAAAGACCCTGAATCTACGCGACAGGCATGGAGCAAGGATGGCTGGTTCAGGATGGGGGACCTGGGCAAACTCGATGAAAGGGGCAACTTGATGCTGGTAGGCCGCAAGAAAGATATGATCATCCGCGGCGGCCAGAATGTCTACCCGCAGGAAATTGAATCGCTCCTCGTCAACCACCCCAAAATCGCCACCGTCGCCGTAGTCGGATTTCCCGACCCGGTAATGGGAGAAAAGGCCTGTGCCTGCGTGGTGCTACGTTCGCAGGAGCAAACGCTGGACCTCGGGGAAATTGTTTCCTTTCTGAAGGCCACCGGCATTGCCTCCTTCAAACTTCCCGAACGGTTACAGATTATCCACGAACTCCCGCTGGTGGCAGACCAAAAGGTGGACAAGAAGGCGCTCAAAGAGTATATAATACGCAAGATTACCCTTCCAACACTTGGTGGAACGAACTAAACCGAGGAGAAGAGATGTTCAGAATACTTTTGCCGGTGGACGGCTCCGGCTATGCCCTGCAAGCGGTAGACTACGCTAAACGGCTTCTTGAGAGAATGGACGATGCTGAGGTAACTGTTTTGACCGTGGCCGACATCGGCCAGTTGCCGGTGACATTGTTGTCTGAGCAACCGGAAAACGCGGTTAGTTCGCTGGACGTTTCGCCGGGGATACGGGAAATATTCCAGAAAATGGATGCCGAAAGCGAGATTGCGGCAAAGGGCGCGCAGGGCAGGCTTCTGCCCTGCCATCGCCCGGTCTATACCCGCACCGCCCGGGGCGAGCCGTGGAAAGTGATCTGCGACATTGCCGAGAGGGACAAGTTCGACCTGATAATCATGGGGTCCGCCGGCAAGGGTTTTGTCGCCGGGATTGTCCTGGGCAGCGTCAGCAACCGGGTGCTGCACCACTGCAAGGTGCCAATGCTTGTTGTCCCCGGCAAGGCAGGGTAGCGGCAGGCTGCACGTGCGGGTGGGGTGTAGCTTTTAATACAAACGCAATAAATCATGGTGAATCCGTACCGTAGGGGTTTGATTTAT
>CAZFEA010000279.1:0-4925 GCA_964518085.1 uncultured Dehalococcoidia bacterium | reverse complement strand
TTTATCGCTTGATCCTCTCCTGTATTTGTCCGTCCTTGAGGATGATTATTTCCCTGGCCCGTTGCGCGGCCTCGTGGTTGTGGGTAACCATGATGATGCTGCGACCCTCTTTGTTCAGCTTTTCGAACAGGTCCAGGATTTCCTTGCCGGTCTTCTGGTCCATGTTGCCCGTCGGTTCGTCCGCCAGCGTCAGCAGCGGGTCATTGACCAGGGCGCGGGCGATGGCCACCCTTTGCTGCTCGCCGCCGCTCAGCTCGCTCGGCTTGTGCCTGGCCCGTTTTTCCAGCCCCATGCCCTGGAGCAGCTCCATGGCCCGGTGATGCTTGCCGTTGGTGGGGCAGAAGGTCAGCGGGAGGAGGACATTCTCCAGCGCCGTCAGGGAGGGCAGCAGGTGATATTGCTGAAAGACGTAGCTGATCTTGCCCCGGCGCACCTCGACCAGGGCGTCCTCGCTGAGATTGTCAATCCGCTGGCCGTCGAGGACCACCTGCCCGCCGGAAAGCCGGTCCAGCCCGCCGATGACGTTCAAAAGGGTCGACTTGCCGCTGCCGGAAGGTCCCATGATGGCGATGAAGTCGCCTTTCTGCATGGTGAAAGATACGCCGTTAAGGGCCGCCACGCACGAGGCGCCTTCGCCGTAGATTTTGGTTACTTCTTTAATTTCTAACATAAGATACTCACAAAGAGCGGAATGAGTCGGCCACCCGGATCTTGGTGGCGCTGAACGCGGGATACAGTGTGGCCACCACCGCCAGGAATACCGCCAGGAGAATAGCCATGGGCAGGAAATTAGGCACCGCGATAACCGAGCTTCCTTCAAAGATCAAGGGGCCGATGCCATAGGCCAGCATCGAGCCGGCCACAAATCCCAGGATACCACCGCCGATGCCGATTATCAGCGCTTCATAGATAAATGCCCGGACTATCTGATTGCGCGAGGCGCCCACCGCCCGCATGATTCCGATATCTTTGATCCGCTGCTGCACCGAGTTCATCAGGGCATTGACCACGCCGAAACCGCCCACGATCAGGGTCACCCCGGCCAGCGCCAGCATCAGGGTATTGATCTTTTCCAGCATGCCCATTTCGGTAGCCGCAACCTGCTTGACGGCCACCGCGCGGACGCCGGTCAAATCATTGTTTATGGCGTCGGCGATGATTTCCACCGGACAGGCGGTGCACAGCGCCCGGATATTGACCATCGAGACCAGCCCCTCCTTGCCAAAGGCGGTCTGCGCCGTTTGCAGGGGAACGAAAATCTGGGAATCGTCGGCCGAGCCGCTCTCCGCCAGGATGCCGGCGACAGTCACCTTCGAATCGTTGAGGGCAATGGTATCGCCGATATCCAGTTGAAGGACTTCAGCCACCGTCGAGCCGATCAGGGCCTCATCCGGGGCGTCCAGGGACTTGCCTTTTTGCACTTGCCACCAGGTCTTTATGGCAACTTCCTCAGCCGGGTCTACGCCCACGACGATGACCGGCGTACCCTTTACCGTTGCCTGAACTATCAGTTGCGGCGCGATGCTGGCGATGTTGCCTGGTTCATCAAGGATGTTCAATGATTTCTTGATTTCGGAATCGGTAATCTTCCGTATGTCCGGAATCTTTTCCGCCGGAATGTAGGTCTCGCCGATGGTTACCGTGCCCAGGGTCAGGTCGCCCAGCCCGGTGCTGAGGCTCCTGGCAGCCGGCAAAACCGAAAGGTTGGCGCCGTATTTTTCGAGCTGGGCGACAATCCTTGCCTCGCCGGCCCTGGCGATGGTCAGGATACCTATGACCGTCATAGTCGCGATGACCACCCCGAGGGTGGCGTAAAGCACCCTTTTCTTACGGCGCAGTATATCTTTGAGTGTTACCTGGTAGAGTTTCATGTCGTGTTACCTTGTTGAGAATGTATTCCTGTTAGTGCGAGGGTACGACAGGCTTTCCAGCCTGTCGCGACGCGCCCGGTCGCTGCAGGCTGGAAAGCCTGCAGTACCGTCGCCAGGTTCGGAATGACCGCTTACTGTAAAATGGTTACTTCCCTGGTGGTATTGTTGTTCTGGACCTCCATGGTGATGCACCCTTCCGGCGAGCACTCACGCATCATTCCCAGCAAGGGAGTTTCCTGGGTTATGGCCGCCCCGTTGAAGCGGGTGATGACGTCTCCAGTCCTGATTCCGGCCTGTTCCGCCCGGCTGCCGGGCGACACGTCGGTGACCAGGGCGCCGCAGTCGACGCCCAGTCCGTAGTAGCCGGCCACGCTGTCATTTACCGGCAGATAGACGAAGCCGAGATTGAAGGCGCCGGTTTGTGCGCCGGGTCCGGCGCGCTGCGACTGGACCCCGAAGGTAATGGCGATGGCCAGGACCAGCGCCAGGGCTAGCCCGATCGCTAGCCGGAGCGGTATTCTATTTTTGTCCATAATTCCTCCGCGTTTTCTCTAAAATAGTGTCTCACAGGCAGGGCCGCCTGTGGTACCGGTGATGTTCCGAAACGAGTTGCGAATTCGAGTCACTGACATAAATGATGCCACAGGCAGATTAGGAAAAGCTGAGAAGAACATTAGAGCAAGATTAAAGTTTCAGCCGCACGGTAAAGGTGCTGCCTTTGCCCGGTTGGCTGGTTATGGATACCGATCCCCCATGCTGTTCGGCAATGCCCCTGGCGATAGCCAGCCCCAGGCCGGTGCCTCCGCTGGCCCTGGAGCGGGCCTTGTCGACCCGGTAAAACCGGTCGAAGATGTAAGGCAGGTGCTCCGGGGCGATGCCGATGCCTGTGTCCGAGACCTCAAGGCATGCCCGGTTGCCTTCGCGGAACAGGGACACGGTAATGCGCCCGCCGTCAGGGGTGTATCTCACCGCATTATCAACCAGGTTACTGAGAAGCTGGGTCAACCGGTGGGCGTCGCCTCTTACCGCCAGGTCTTCCACCCGGCCTGCGGTTACTTCCCGTGCGCCGGCCATTTGCCGGGCCCGTCTCAACTCTGCCCTCACTATCTCCGCCAGCGGCACCATGTCCTGCGGCGGCGCTTTTTCCGCCTCGACCTCGGCCAGAAGCAGCAGGTCGCCGACAACGCTGGTCATTCTCCCGGTTTCAGCTTCGATGGCGCGCAGCGATTCCCTGCGACTGTCTTCGCCCATGTTCCGCTTCAATAGGTCCAGATTGCCCTGCATCACCGTCAGCGGCGTGCGCAACTCGTGAGAGGCATCGGAAACGAAATGCTTCTGGGATTCAAAGGTTTTAGCCAGCCGGTCAATCATATGGTCGAAGGTTTCAGCCAGTTGCCCAATCTCGTCTCCTGGTCCGGTGTAGCCTACCCGCCGGTCCAGGTCCGAGCTATCGTTGATGCTCCTGGCGGTAACGGTGATCCGCTCCACTGGCGCCAGCACCCGGCGCACCAGGATGGCGCCGGATACCCCGCTAAACAATAGCGCCAGGAAGATGCCACCGGCAAGGGCCAGCCTGAGCTGGGCAAGGGTGGATTCCACCGGTTTGAGGGATTGGGCCACTTCCAGGAGAAAGACCTGCTCGGCGGAAAAGACCGGCGATGCCATGATTCTCAGGTTGACGCCGTCGCCCGCGGCCACCGTCTCAATGTCGGTCATGCCGCTCAGACCTCGTTCCACCAGGCGGGGGTTAACCGGTAATTCCTGGTTGCCCAGGCTATTGGATTTGACGATTACCTTGCCGTTGGCATCCATCAACTGGATGTAAATCCCCGGCATGGAAAACTCATTCAGCGGGAGGATCCGCGAACGTATGACGGCGGAATCAACCGGCCCGTGGATCTGGGCGAAGTTCAGGCTGCCGTGCACCCGCGCGGTGTACACTTTCAGGTTGCCGTCGATGTCCTCAAACAGGTAGTGGGATAGCAATGCGTTGAGCACCACGCCGCCGAGCGACAGGATGGCCAGGAGAATGGAGGAGAACCACAGCGTAAGCCGCCAGCGGATGGACATGGCCTCACTCCCCCGCACCGGGGCGGTCCTCTTTCAGGACATAGCCCACGCCGCGGATGGTGTGGATCAACTTGGGCCGGTCTTCTGCTTCCAGTTTGGCCCGCAGGTAGCGGACGTAGACTTCGATGACGTTGGACTCGCCGCTGAAGTCGTACCCCCACACCTTCTCGTAGATCAGCTCCCGTTTCAATACCTGGCGCGGGTGGCGCATAAAGAATTCCAGGAGGGCGAACTCCTGCGCGGTGAGCTCGACAGGCTTATCGCCCCGTTTCACTTCCCTGGTAGCCAGGTTCAGCCACAGGTCGGCGAACTGGAGAACCTCCTCGTCTTTGTGCTGGCTCCTGCGTAGAAGCGCCCGCACCCGGGCCAGCAGTTCGTCGAAGGCAAAGGGTTTTACCAGGTAATCGTCGGCGCCGCTGTCCAGCCCGGCCACCCGGTCGGCGACCGTCCCTCTGGCGGTCAGCATGAGGATGGGGATGCTGCTGCCCTGGCGCAGCCGCTTGCTGACTTCCATCCCATCCATGCCGGGCATCATCACGTCCAGGATGACAAGCTGGGGGTTGGTGTCGCGGGTTTTTTCGATGGCCTCGAGACCGCCGGAGGCGGTCTCGACCTGGTAGCCCTCGAAGGCCAGTCCTCTCCGGAGAAGGCTGACAATCTCCGGATCATCATCCACCACCAGTATGCGTATTTTGTTTTCCACACTAACTATTATATAGGATTCCCCCCTGTAGGGGCGAACCAGGGGTGGTGGTGGGTGGAGGCGGGGGCGGCTCGCCCGCCAGGTCTTGCACCCGACAGCGTAGCCGCGATGGCTTCTGTAGGGGCTAACCAGAGTTGCCCCGACTTGTTGGGGCACGACGGTTAGCCCGCCACGGGCCGGAGCCCCGACCCCGGGCGGGCGAGCCGCCCCGACGGATCTTGCGCCGCACCCCCTGGCTCGCCCGCTATGTAGATGTCAAGGGGTAAGACCACCTTTTTCTT
>CAZFEA010000278.1:0-4936 GCA_964518085.1 uncultured Dehalococcoidia bacterium | reverse complement strand
TGCCGGGCGGGCGAGCCGCCCCCACGCCACACCCGCCCCACCCCCTGGCTCGCCCCTACAGGTTACTTTTCCCTTTTCCCTTTTCCCTTTTGCCTGTTCGCTCATAGCTCCACCGGGATTTCCTCCACTATCTTTATCTCATTGAGGCTTACCGCACATTTGAAGGCATGCGCCATTACCCCAGCGGCGACAGCCGCACGCAGCGCGGTTCCAAACTCGGGGTCGGTCTCGTCGTCGGGCGAAAACCTCAGGGCGTCCGGTCGCTGCACCACCCAGACCACCGCCGCTTCCAGTCCCTGCCGCCTGGCCTCAACCAGCGCTCCCATGTGACGTTTTCCGCGCGAGGTGACGGCGTCGGGAAACATGGCCGTGCCGTTCCTCACCTTGGTCACCGACTTCACCTCCAGGAGGCAATCCCCGCGGTTTTCGAGCTTGAAGTCCAGGCGGCTGTCGCCAAAGACCACCTCCCGGCAAAAACGGGTGTAGTCCCGGAAGGGCCACAGCCGCCGCCCGGTCAGGGCTTCGGCAACAAGGGCGCCGGGAACACGGGCATCGACACTGACCAGTCCCTCCGGCAGGGACACCAGCGCCAGGTCAAAGTGGGTGCACCTGCCGGCGCCATGCTTGCCCACCACAAAGGCCTTCCTTCCCGGGACCAGCACATCCCGCAGCCGGCCCGAGTTCGCCAGGTGGGCCTGGACACGCTCACCGTTCACTTCCACCAGGGCGGTAAAGCGGTTGAGGCGTTCGAGGAAAAGGCAAGGGACTAAAGTATCAAGTTTCAAGTGTCATTTCGCCGCCATGAAGGAGTATTCTTCCAACCCCAGCCGCTTCAGGGTCGCTTCCAGGGGCTTTCCGGTACTGGGGTCCCAGCCGCAGGCGGCATAGAAATCATACACCAGGTCAGGCAGGTAGCTGGCAATAGTGAAACCCTTGAACTGGCCGTCGGGAATCGGTTCCAGGAAACGCGGCCCCACATTGGTCAGGTCTTCTTCCGGCGTCCAGCCATGGCGCAGGTGAAACAGGTGCTCCATCTGCCACACCCTTTCGCCCACGGTCCTCGCCTCCTCCATGCCAAACTCCTCCCAACCGGTAGCCGCCGCCAGGGCGTCAACGCTATGTCCAAACACGCCCCCCCGGCAGCCGAACCAGCAGATGCCTGCTGCCCCGGTGAACTCTCGATAGAATCCGCCCACGGTGGTTTCTTTCCCTTTGCCCGCCCTGGCGGTCCGGTCGGTAGCCTCGGCATAACCGAAATCGGGTGCGCCTCTCAGATCAAAACCCTGGAAACGCGGCTTGCCGCCGCCGGTGGCGGTGATCTGTCCCAGCATCTGGGAAAGATAGGGGCGCCAGTCATGCATGGCCGGTGCGCCACCCTTGATGTGCACCGTCCACCGGGGCGCCCCGCCGCCGATGGCCTCAGCGGTCACTTTAGGCCCGTCGGCGATCAGATTGCCCAGCCAGCCTTCACGGCGGGCCGTTTTCCACACCAGTTTTTCCACCACGTCGGCGTCGCCCCATTTGAGTTCCAGCCCATCAGTTTGCCGCGCGGTCAGCAGGCCCTTTTCATAGGCTTCAAAAGCCACGCCGGCGGCGCAGCCGAAGGTGCAGCCGTCCATGCCAACGCGGTCGATAACTTCCGAGAGATAGTGGACATCCGAGCCGCCCACTCCCAGGGTGAAGGCCACTCCCTCGAATTGCTCGCTTCCCGCACCCAGGGTAGCCACGTACCCGGCATGTTTACCCTCGGTGATCCGGGCATCGTAAGGGCACTCCCGGTTGCATTCGAAGCAGGGCCTCGGGGTGTATTCTTCTTTCTCGAACCCCTGGTTGGCCTCAGGGAACAGGGTGCTCTGCCAGTTCTTGTAACACAGGGTTTTCAGCTCATGCCCGTGACCCACGCTCCACTTGGCTTTGGGGTATTCCTGCTTTTTCAGTTTGCCACGCCACTGGTTTCCCGCCTCCACTAGCCGTTCACGGTTCTTTACCGGCACAGTCTTCGTCCCCCACACGGCGACGGCCTTCAGTTTCTTGGAACCCATGACCAGTCCCCCGCCGTGAGAAGCCGAATGGTGCGGGTCGCTGACCACCATGGCTGACCGGATGAGGTTCTCCCCCGCGGGACCGATGCAGGCCACCCGGGCATCCGGGTTGCCTACGTCTTGCTGCACCGCGGTCATTGTTTCGTGGCTATCCTTCCCCCAGATGTGGCCGGCGTCGCGAAGCTCAGCCTTCCCGTTGTTGATCCAGAGATAGACCGGCTTCTTCGACGCGCCGGTGACGATGATCCCATCATAGCCGGCGAATTTGAGAAAGGGGCCAAAAAAGCCCGCGGCGGCGGCGCTGACGATGGCCCCCTGGGGCATATTGGGCGAAATGGTCTGGTTGGCCAGCGCGGTGGTCATGACAATGGTGGCCGCGGGCGTCTTGCCGGTACCCGTCAACGGCCCGGTCATGAATATCAGGGGATTAGCCGGGTCCAGCGGGCCGGTGCCGGGCGCCAGTTCGTGCATCAGGATATACTGCGCCAGGCCCTGGCCTCCGACGTACTGCCTGAGCACGGGCGTTTCCGGCAGGTTCTCATCCTTGAGTTGACCCGTGTCCAGGTCGACGCGCAGGATTTTGCCCATGTAGCCTCCGGGCAACGGGGTCCTCCTGAATGCCGGCAGCACCCTCTTGCCGTAGAACCTGTCAAAATCGCGTTCGTTCATGATGTTCCCTCCTCAAAATTAGCTGGTCGCCCAGGCGGTGATGTAGCCGCGGGCCGGTGGCCCGCCCTCCGCTTGACCAAAAATAGAATTGGTTAATTCATATACCTTCCGGTTCAACGCGGCGCTATTGCGGCTCCCGAGATTCGTGTCCCCGGTACCACAGGCGCCCTGCCTGTGAGACATTGTCTCTTCTGCTAACCTCTATGTTTGATGCTAAATACTCGTGTACTGCAATTCGTAGGGCGAGCCGCCGGCTCGCGGCTACGGCCCCTGCCTCCCCCAATCCGGGTGTTCTTCCTTTTGTTCGATGCGGAACCCGATCGATTTGAGCATGCCTCGGAAGACGAAAGCGATCCATTCGCAGGACACATTTGGGTCTTCGTTGAAATGCTGGTGTTCCACCCCACCCGGCTTCACCGGCAGGACGATCAGGTCACCACGTTCCCAATCGTACCTGACCCCATCCACCACGGTATGTCCCATGCCGTCAAGGACATAGATCACCAGACCACCTTGATGGGTATGCTTGCCGGACTGGACTAAGATACGGTTGACAAATATGGCCCAATCGGGGACGGCGACTTTGTCCCAGTCCTTTTCATGGAGCAGATTCTTGAGCAATGCCTGACGGCCCTGCTGGAAGGGGATATCCCTGCCGCGAATAATAACCCTGCCTTCTTCCCTTTTCCGGGCCGCCTCTTCCATGTTCCGGTAGGCCTGGTCGTAGAGGGTTTCCGAGGGCTCGCGTTCTTTTGTTCTTTCGTTTATTTTTTCCATATCCAGTACCACAGGCGGCCCTGCCTGTGAGACATTGTCCCTTCTACTAACCTCATGTTTGACGCTAAATACTCGTGTACTGCAATTCGTGGGGCGAGCCGACGGCTCGCAGCTACGGGGGAGACTACGACTTCTTATGCATTTCCACTATGGGGCAGTAGGTTATGCACTTCCCGCAATAGTGAGAGCGTCCGATAACCACCATCTCGTGCACCTGTCCCGGATGCCTCTGGGTCCTTCCGTGCGCGATGGCTTCGGTATCTATTACGGCCGGGGGCTCGACATGCCTGAGGGCGCCGGCATCCTTGTGCAACCCCATCCCGGCCCATACGCACCGCCTCTTATCGATCCTGGCGTAACGGAATATCTTATCCTCAATGACCAGGCTGGTCGAGTCATTCTCGCTAAGGGCGTTCATCGGGCATATTTTCACGCAAATCGGCTGGGCAACACCGTAGCGCTCTTTGGCAATCGACTTACATTTATCAATGTCGCACAGGGGCGGCCCATCATACAATGGGTCCGGTTCCAGACGGGCAGTGGTGATGACCGATCCGAAGCGCTGTCGGGGACCGGCCACATCGGTGACACAAAGAGTGTTCCAGCCAAAATCGCCAACACCGGCAGCTACCGCGGCGTGCCGGTTGGAAATGGCGCCCATGTATTTGAGGCTGTCGTCGACGCCGCTGGCTACGATGGGCATGGAGACATACCCTTCTCTTTCCAGCAGCCTGGCAACCAGGTGCGATGTCCTGTCCAGGAAATGGAGGTTTATGTTGCCATAGCCGAACCACAAATACGAATAAAGGGCATGCCTCAACTCGCGGTTCTCATGCCCGAGTATGTTGGCCTGGCGCACGCCTTCCAGCACCCTCATCCCAATGGAGATTACCGATCTGGCGTCCTTCAGCAGGTCGGTCGGCCGGTGCCCCACCGGGGCGTTCACAAAGCGCTCGACCGGCGCGATGCGGACAAAATCTATTTGCTGGTCTAAAGCCAGTTGTTTCACACGTTCAGTCAAGTTCATGGTACATCACCTTTCTTGGGTTCCAGTTTACCTCCCCCTTTCGCAAAAGGGGGATACAGGGGGATTTTGCCTGTTTCTTAAATCCCCCTTAGTCCCCCTTTTTCAAAGGGGGAGACGGCGGTATTTTCAGAGCAACCCCACCTGTTCGAGGTCCTGGCGCAGGCTTTTCTGCTCCTCCTCCGTCAAGGGCAGCGACGGCAGCCTCACCGGCCCGCCGGCCATGCCCATGAGCTCGCCCCAGTACTTGCCCAGGTGGACGGGAAAAAGTCCCTGCTTCTGGAACATCCTGAACCACTTGTGGCGAATATCCTTGATGGGCCGTACCTTTTCGCGGTACACCGCCGCCGCTTTGAGCAGGTCCCCCTTGAGGGCCAGGTTCAGGAACGCCTGGCGCACCTGGTCCGGGTCGAACTCGAAGGGC
>CAZFEA010000277.1:0-4966 GCA_964518085.1 uncultured Dehalococcoidia bacterium | reverse complement strand
CGGTACGTACGGTGGTGTGGGAGGACGGGGGCTAACCACCCCCTCCTACCCGATTTCATGGCATGAATGAATCTTTTGGAGATACCGATCTCTCATGTCTGTAGATTTAAGCGTCGATTTTTGCGGTCTGAAGCTGAAGCACCCGTTTCTGCTTTCGTCCTCCCCGGCAGCCAGAGTTGAAGCCCTGCCAAAGGCGGCAAAAGCAGGATGGGCGGGCGCCGTAACCTGGACCGCCGAATACATGTGCGATGTTGAACCCGGCAGCGATTACCCTTTGCCCCAGTACCGCATACCTCACGGGCTCAAGTTTATTGACAAAGCGCCCGCCTTCTGGTCTTTTCAGAGCACTCACAACAAGACCAATCTCGATATGCATGACCCCTTTCGTCCCGACAGGATCGAACGCGTGGTGCGGATGTCCAAGCAAAGTGGACTGCCTATCATTGTCGATATCGGCGGCCTGAAAGACATAGAGTATACCACCAGGGCCTGCCAGGCGGCGGAAAGGGCCGGGGCCGACATCATCGAACTCAATCCCTCCTATGCCATCCTGCCCGGCGCCGGCATGCATCTCGGTTTCCATCGCGATTTGGGTCTGACCAAAGCCCTGGTCTCCTCTGTGAGGGCCAACACCCGCGTGCCGTTGATGGTCAAGCTTAACGCCCTGGTTATTCCCCAGGAGGTCCGCGATTGGGCCGGGGCCTGCGCCGACGCCGGAGCCGACGCCATTGCGGTGACCAACAGCATGCCGGGTGTGGTCGGTGTGGACATCGAGACCGGCGCACCGCTCAGCACCTTCGTCGATATCCACGGCAAGAGGCGCGGGATGGTGGAGATTGTCACCGGGCCGGGCATCAGGCCCCTGGGACTGGCGGCGGTGGCCCTGGTGGATTCCGCCGTGGACTTACCCATCTCGGCCATAGGGGGCGTGGCCGACTGGCAGAGCGCGGTGGAATACATGCTGCTTGGGGCCAGCACCGTACAGGTGGGCAGCGCCGCCATTGCCTACGGGCTGCGTCTGGTACGCCAGATGGTGGACGGCCTGGAGCAGTTCATGGAAAGAAAGGGTTACCGCAGCATCCGGGACTTCGTGGGAGCGACCAATGAGGCTTACCGCGTTGGTGAAGTGTACTCCAATCCGGCTGCCTCGCGCTCCCAGCCTTATACCATGACGGTCCTGGAAGACCGCTGTAACGGCTGCGGTCGTTGCCTGGCGCCCTGCGAGATCAGCGGTCGCCAGGCGATCAAAGTCATCGATGGAGTAGCCGTTATTGACCAGAAGCTGTGCCAGAAATGCAATCTGTGCATGCTGGTGTGCCCGGAAGGGGCGATACAGGATATATGGCAGGCGGGGGCGCGGATCCGGCTGTAGCCGCGGGCCGTTGGCCCGCTCTTGCATTCCCGATGATACGGATAATATCCCTGACTCGGCGGAGCCGGGCAAAACTCACGTTTGCGAACCGGGCATTCCATTCTGGTCCATTTGAGGGCGAGCCAACGGCCCGCGGCCATGGCGCGCCCCGGGCCATGCCGCCATCCTCGCGGCTACAGGCGGATCACCACGTCCTGTTGGTGGCGAAGATGCCGGGCGGACTGAAGGATGTTAGCCTTAATCGGCAAGGCCGGTTTTGATTATTCAAAGCTCTGGCTAGCCAGGAAACTCACTTTGGCGATACGAGCTTGAGGTCGTGAAAGTAGTTCTTATAGATTCCCGGATTCCGGGACAGGATGCAGTCGGCCCGGGTCAGGGCATGAGCGCCGACGAGAAAGTCGGCCAGGACATGGAGGCGCCGGGTCACCGCCGTCCCACACTCCGGGCAGGCGGCTTCGAAGGCGCCCGCAGTTGGTACAGGTAAACTTGCTCCGGGAACTCTTCCGGGAATAGTCCGCCCACCTTTCCCCGGCAATGTAGAGCGACTTTTCATCGGAGGGGACCAGCGCCATCCCCGTATCCAAAAGGAATCCGCCGAGTTCATCCTCCGACTGGAAAAATGAGGCCAGCTCGGCAAAAACCACCTCGCAGAGGATAAGGCTTCCCCTGGAGAGGTGTTCTTCCAGCAGGGCCTTGGAAGACTCTTTGAACGGCTCGCCCGGGATAAGAATGTCCAGGAGAATATTGGTATCGACGGCAGTGATCAACGGCCCCGCGCCTCGCCAACCTGATCGTCACTTCGCCGCCCTCTCAGACGCTCCAGACGTCCGACCCACTTATCGAAGGGAGATCTGGTGACCACCTTGGTGATGACTAGCATCCCGTCTTTTTCCTCAAAGCCAATGTTCTCCCCGGGACGCACTCCCAGCCGCTCCCGAACCTCTTTGGGTATGGTTACCCGTCCCTTGGATGTTACTTTCGCAGTTATCACGGTTTAAGCCTCGTGGTAAGGAAACATTCTCCTTACCTTGATTGTGGGAAGGAAGACTCCTTTTGTCAAGCGGTACCCTGAAGACAAACACCGGTTATTTCTGCTGAGGCAAGGAATTATCCGTATCACCGGAAATGCAAGGGCGTAGCGGCACGCTGCCGAGCCTGGCTCAAAATCCCCTCTCCCTCCGGGAGAGGGCTAGGGTGAGGGTAGGCCAACAGATTGAATCCCCCTCACCCTGACCCTCTCCCGCAAAGGGGAGAGGGGAGTGCCATAGTACTTTTGAGACAAACTCTGCCGCGTGCCTTTGAAGCCGCGCCGCCATCTTTGCGGCTGCGGCGCCCCGAGCCCTGCCAACCTCCTCGCGGCCATGGCGCGTCCCGGGCCATGATACAAACGCAATGACAGATCGCTCCCGCAGCGGCGACCCTTGCGGTCGCCCCCAAAAAGGGCAGGCGCAAGACCTGCCCCTCCGCAGCGTCGATTAATGCGTTTGTACTAATACAAACGCAATGATTCATGGTGAATCCGTACCGTAGGGGTTTGATTTATCAAACCCAAATGGGGCTTGATGAATCAAGCCCCTACGCGTCGTTTAATGCGCCTGTATTAGTATGGCAGGGCGCCGGCAATCACCGGTAGAATGCTCTTCCGGCCGCGCGGTACGATGGTGTAGATGTTATCGGTGACCTTGAACATGCTTTGCATCATCCTGGTGGCGATTTCCCACTCGTCGTGCGGCTGGGACGGCGTCAGCGTGCATTCATGGACCTGGGCGTGAAGAAGGTTCTCTCCATCTTCGAAATCGTCGCGATCGAGATAATCGACCGCCCTACGATAGCCGGCAGGACAATATGGGAAAGTGGCCTTCAGGTAATCCTCAGTTGCCTCCATCACAGGGTCCCCAATCCAATGGAGATATGGATTGGTGAAGAGGCGGTAGTAGGCATCGGCATTGGCCAGGGCCTCCTCAAGCAACGTATCCTTGCCGATGTTCGGTGTGTAAACCATGCCGTCGTAGGGAAGATAGCATGACTTGCGGTCCACGACGTGCAGGCGTAGCCCCAGGCACTCCACTTTGTGATGGTATTGCTCATGGAGGAAAATCGCAATTCACCTGTTGAAAGCTCTAACTCTGCCCGGCGTTGCCCGACGCCTACTCCTGCTCGAACCCCTGGCTGGTGAACTTGAGCGTCCGGCTGTTCTCGGTGACCGTCCGGACCACGTTATCCGGCGCCCCCGAGGGAATCTCGGCTTCGATTTCCAGGGTAACGCTGACATTGCACCCGGCCAGACCCGCAAGGTGGGCTACGATCTCCTCACCGATCTTTCCGGCATCGCGGCCCATCCGGGTGGGATCCAGGATCACGCTGCCATGAAAACGCTTCGGCGGTGCCGGACGGGGTTCGGCTTTGTAGATTTCTTGTCCGCTGCCCGGTCCGCTATCGTCAGCGCCAACCGGAAGCAGGACACCGCCGATGCCGATGCCGCCTCCACCGCCCCCGCCCCCGCCCGCTACCGTCCCCACCTGCGCCGCCGCGGCATCGGCCTGCATCTGCCGGTCGGCAACGTCGGGCCGCACCACCAGTCCGGACACGGTATTTTCGGAGACCTCGATACGCTGCCCGGCCCGCAGCCCGCGGTAGCGTCTGGCGGCTTCATCAAAGCTGTCGGCATAGGCAAAAGAGTCGTCCCGCCAGGTCAGCAGGCCGAGGCCGTCCTGGACCATCCTCAGCCTGGTGCCGGCCAGCGCCGCCGCCAGGAGGTCTTCATTCTTGAGCTTCTTGCCCGCCCGCACTGCCAGGTCGTCGGCCCCGGACAGCCGGTAAGCCTGCCAGTCTACGGCCGCCGCCTGCGGCGTGGCCTGCACCGGCACCAGCAGCCATTGATAGGTCTCCGGCAGCCGCGCCGCTACCGCCCCGTCAACCGCCTTTCTCTGGGTTTCGGCCTGCTTCACCTGGCCGGGCGAAAGGTCCAGTTGTTCCGCCTGGGCCAGGATCGATTCCCAGGCCAGGTATTTGCGCACCGCTTCGTCCAGGTCCTGTAATCTTGTCTTATCCGCCGCCAGGAAGACCAGGCTGTTGCGATACAGCCTGGGGCTGTTTCCCCGGAATTCGAGAATGGCCCGGGCGGCTGCCTCGCCAGCGCTGTTAGCCTCTTTGCTGTAGGGATGGCTGGCGCCCAGCACCACCAGCCGGGCGTCCGGTTCGTCCGGGACGTCCTGTCCGGACTGGGGCAGGGGGTGGATACGGGTAAAGTCCCCCTTCTTCTGAAGGGCGGCGCGCAGCCGCTTGTCCATCTCGAGGAGGACCTTGTCTGGATCGCGCCTGAGTTGCTCGGCGCGGTCTTCCGCCAGCCTGGTTACCGTTGGCTGCGTCGAATACCAGTAGCGGGGACCGTCCTGGTAGAGATAGGTGGCCGAGGCGGTCAGCCGTCGCAGGGCGTCGCCGAAGACCGCCGGCGACTCGCCCGGCATCACGCAGCCGAGCTTGACCTGCCGGTCTTCGATCCCGCGATGGGCGGCGGTAACCGTCGGCGCCGATCCCAGGTAGATCGTCCGGGCCACTCGCCGGCTGGCGGAGAACTTGCCCAGGTTGGGCAAG
>CAZFEA010000276.1:0-4979 GCA_964518085.1 uncultured Dehalococcoidia bacterium | reverse complement strand
GGGCCGGGATGGGTAACCCGGTCACCTCTTCCTCGATGCCATCCACCGGCTCGCCGCCAATGGCGCCCAGCAGGCCGAGCTCCAGTCCCGGTGGGAACTCCAGGCAAGAGACGCGATAGACCAGGGGATGATGGCCGATGCTGACGGCTATCGGGCAGGGCTTGCCCTGGGCGTGGTACTTTTCGTAGTGGATTCGGCCATGCTTGCCGGGAGAGATATGTATGCCCAGGGTTTTCTGGTCATGTATGGAAACGCGGTAGGTGCCGTAGTTGACCCATTTCTGGTCCGGGTCGCGGGTGATGACCGCATCGCCTGTTCCGATATAGCGGGCGCCGTCCAGTTCGTGCCATTTGGGGGTGGGGAACTGATAGAGATCGACCTGGTCACCACTCTCGACGTGCTCCAGTATGGGTCCGGTCTTAACGAAATTGGGCCTGATATTTTTGGCCTTTTCTTCCCACTCGGGAAGCCTGGCCCGCATAACGTCAAGGATTTCCGGTGTGCTCCTGGCCGGAGGAAGACCAAAGGTAAGGGATAGCGTGGCCGGATTCGAGGCATTGGCCGTCTGCACACGGTGACCGGGGGGATATCCCTCTATCCGGTCAAAGAGGAGAGCCGGGGTGTCATCCTTCTTACAGAAAAGGCTGGTCAGGCAGCCAATCTCCAGGTCCCAGTTCGCGCCGTTGATTTCCTTCAGTTGGCCGGCGGCTTTGGCCTGTTTGAGCCAGTCGTTAATTTCCCAGTTCATCGTGCTCCCTCGAATAGTAGATAGTAGACAGCAGTCCCCAAAACGCCCATCCCTCAGCACGCCTAACCCACCCTAATTGCCGGGCGCCGTCGAGACACGCCGACAGGGGCGGGCTAGCCGCACCCGCAGCCACCGCCGCCGCACCCACTGGCAGCCCCTACAGGCTGTGGGGAATCCCGCAATTTTTCAATTTTGTCATCTTTCAATCTTTCAATGCGCCCTTGCCCCCGGCCAGCGCAGGCATAAACACTACCTCGCTGCCTTCGTGCAGTTTGCTCTCGATTCCTTCGGTATAAAAGGTGGGCATGTTGTCCACCGAGGCCATGACCAGCAGTTCGGGCGGGTCCGACTGGAAGTCGACCATGGCGGACATCAACTTCCCCGGGCAGTTTTTTTGCATGGCTTGCAATAGGCCCCTGACTGTCGGTTCATTGATCTCAATATTGAACTGGCCCTCTCCTGCCAGGTCCGGCAGGTGGCCGTAGAGTCTTACCGTTACTTTCATCTTGTAGGTGGGTTCGCGTGCCCTCCCCCAAGCGCCGGACCCCCGGCACGCTTAACCCGCCTTACGAATTCGGCACGCGGCCGCGTGCCACTACAATTCGGCACGGCACGCCGTGCCACTACGGGCGGTGGGGAATGTTACAATTTTTCAATCTTCCAATCTTTCCAATTCCTGGATCTTGGATCTTGAATCTTTAATCTTTGATCGTGATGGCCATGGTGTGGCAATTATCGGCGCACAGCTTGCAGGTAGTCCCCATGCAGGCCGGGCCATCGACATGCAGCGCCTGGACCTTGCCCTCGATTTTCCTCAGTCCCGTCGCCTGGGTGGGACAAATCAGCACGCAGTCGCCGCAGGCGTCGCACAGCTCAGCCTTGAGGATAAACTTTGCATTGCCCTTCGGCGGTTTCTTGGCCTTTTTGGCCTTTTCGTTGAAATCGACCACCAGGTCCTTGATCAGCCGGAACTTGGGGTGCGGCTCGATAACCATTTCCTTTTCGGCGCTCTTGCGGCAGGCCAGCACCGGCTTGCCGTTGACCACCAGGGAGCAGACACCGCACCAGGCGTGGGTACAGCCTTCGCGATAGCTCAGGGTGCTGTCCAGGTTCTGATAAATATAGTCCAGGACCCCCAGGGCGGTGTCGCCCTTGAAAGGCACCTGGTAGTCCTGGTACCGTGGTTCCTTGCCGTTGTTGGGGTCCAGCCGGTAAACTGAGACTGTAGCTAGTTCAACTTCTGGCACTGGTGACCTCCGGGGGCTTAAGGTAAGAAAATAGAACCGGCTCGAATTCTATCTGGGGGCTGCCGTTCTTGAGGGTAATAACAGCGCTTTTCAACCAGGCCGGGTCATCTTTGGGGAAATCGTCGCGCTCGTGCAGGCCCCGGGTCTCCTGGCGGGCGGCCGCCGAAATGGAAACTATCTCCCCGACATCGAGCATGTTGGCCGTCTCCAGGGCGTCGCTCCATTCCCGGTTTTGCACCGGGCTTTTGTTCGTGGTGGCCAGCCGGGGAAGGACATCCCTTTTAAACTGCCTGAGCCGGTCAAGGGCTAGCTGCAATCCCTGGGCGGTGCGGGAGTACATGACGTTGTCGCCCATGGTCTTTTTTATTTGAGCCTTGAGCTCGATGGGGCTTTCGCCCCTGGCCCGTTTCAAGGGGGCCATCAGCGCGGCGACTTGCTCTTTTGTCGAGGGCAGTTCCGGCATGGCGGTCTTTTTGGCCCTGGCGGCCGCTTCCTGCCCGGCGATATACCCCTGGCCCATGCAGAAGGGCAGAGCGGTGCCCGGCAAGCGGTCGGCGCCATCCTTGCTGCCTGAGCCGGCCTCGCCCACAGCGTAGAGACCTTCGAGGCTGGTCCGGCACTTCGGGTCCAGCCTGGCCCCACCCTGGACGTAGTGAGCCCCGGGGGCCACCTCCCAGCCATCGTAGATCAGGTCAATGCCGGCCTCGTTGAGGTATTCCTTGAAGTACATGTCACCCAGGTCGTCAAGTGTCTCCTTGATCAGGTTCCGCGGCAGGTGCCGGAAGGTGAGGTAGCACCCGCCATGGGAAGACCCGCGGCCCTCTCTTATTTCGCGCCAGATGGCACGGGAAAGCTTTTCGCGGGTGGTCCAGTCCCTATCGCCGGGATTGTAGCGCTCCATGAAGCGCTCGCCCTTCTTGTTATAGAAGACGCCGTGCAGGTTGATATAGAGGTCCCAGCAATAGTTAGGGACGCCTTTGAGGCCCAGCGGCCAGACACATACCGTGGGCAGGAACTGGACAAATTCCATGTCGATCATTCTTACCCCGGCGCGGTACATGGCGGCATGGCCGTCGCCGGTGAGGGTAGCATTGGCCGAGGTGAAAGGGTAACATCCCATGAAACCACCGGTGGCCATGACGACCGCTTTGGCGGCGAAGGTCACCGGCTCGCCCCTGTTCAGGTCCAGCCCCAGCGCTCCTACCACGGCGCCGTCCCGGCGAAGCAAATCGGTAACCAGGATATCCTCCATGGTCTTGATCTGCCTCTTGCGTATCTGGTGGGTGAAGACCCGCTTGTATTCATAGCCGGTCATGCGGCCGTCGAAGCCTTCCAGTTTCGGATGCCTGGGATAGCTGTGCCCGGGCATATGGTAAGGCTCGATGTAGCTATCGCCTTTCTTCTTGTACTTGATGCCCCAGGACTCCATGTCAGCCACGGATGGCAGCGATGCCTTCAGATAGGCGTAGACATTTTCCTGGTTGTTGAGGAATTTGCCGCACCTGATGGTATCCTTAACCAGGACATCCAGGCTGTCGCCCGGGACCAGCGGTGTGGAGAATCCCCACCCGGCCATCCAGGTGGCGGCGCCGTCTTTGCCCAGCAGTCCCTTATTGAGCAGCAGCGGTTCGACCCCCTGCTTTTTGGCTTCGATGGCGGCATTGACCCCTGCCATCCCCGAGCCGATGACCAGGACATCGGTAGAGATTTTGTCCATAGGCTCCTTTCACCGTCCTTCGCCGGCTCCAGCCGGAGCGCTTTTTAGCCCTTTTTTCACGCTGAGAACAACCGGTACCACAGGCGGCCCCGCCTGGAAGGCACCATTTTCATTCGGTTTGCCGGTGCTTGCAGGCGAGCACGAGGGACCCGGTCAATAAAGGATGGAAAAGTATATCGCAGGCGCCGCTCTTTGTCTATGACGGGGCGCACCGGCTGGTGGCCTCCGGTTTAGACACTAAGCAGGTTCAGGGGATCACCCTTCATCCCCCGGGGTCGGGCATGGCAAACTGGCACTACGTTCGGTCAGAGCGAAGGGCTGCCAGAACTTTTTCTCTGGTTATCGGAAGGCTTTTGATGCGCACGCCTACGGCGTTGTAAATGGCATTGGCAATGGCCGGCGCGGTGGCTGCTAAGGGCAGCTCGCCGACCCCCTTGGCCCCGAATGGTCCTTCAGGCTCAAGTGTTTCGACGATGACCGTTTTCCTGTCTTCTTCTCGCGGCAGGTCTAGCGGTCCCGGTATACGATAGTCTCTGAAGCTGGCGTTGGCCACCGCCCCGTGGCCGTCAAAGGCCACCTCCTCGTACAGGGCGCTGCCGATACCCATGGTATCCCCGCCTTCAACCTGGCCCTGAACAATAACGGGGTTTATGGCCCTGCCGACATCGCAGGCGACGCAGCTTTTCAGGACCTTCACTTCTCCGGTCTCAGTACTCACGGCCACCTCGACGGCGCTGGCGATATAGGAGTAGCTGAAAGCCGATCTTTCGCTGTGGCCGGTCACCGGGTCTTCGGCCACCATGGGCGCGGTGTAGATGCCCCTGCCGATGATTTCCCCCCCAGCCAGGGGTAACCCGAACGGGTTGAAAAGCTCCTTGATGGCAATAGCCATCTCCGGAGCCTCCCTGACATGGATTTTTCCTTCCTTCAGCTCGAGGTTCCACGCGCCAAGCCTGGGGGCGGCCAACTCGAACAATTGCCTTCGCGCGTCCCGGCAGGCGGCTACCAGGGCATTTCCGTTATGGATGAGGGACCGGCTGCTGACAGTGCCAAAATCATATGGACAGGAATCTGTGTCGCCACTTACCATTTTTACTTGCGTAATGGGAATTCCGAATTGGTCGGCCGCAATTTGGGCGAGGGTGGTCTTTATGCCTTGCCCCAGTTCCATCGCGCTGTAGCGGACTTCGATCACTCCGTCGTGCCATACTTTGACAATGACCACCGAACTTGTGCCGGCGATGGTGGGCTTGCACCCTATGGCAAT
>CAZFEA010000275.1:0-4982 GCA_964518085.1 uncultured Dehalococcoidia bacterium | reverse complement strand
TCCCCCTTTTGCGAAAGGGGGAGGTAAACTGGGTCTCCTCGCGATGATAGGCCATGTTCATACTTCATGGTGCTCGCTCGCGAGCATGGACGATTCATTCGTGGTTTCCGTTTCCCCTCCGTCCCGATACCGGCCATGCACGCCGTGGAAGCCTTCCCTGGCCCCTTTGTCCCGCCTGTGCTTGAAAAAGTTATACTCGTCGGGCTCCCAGCGCAAGTTGGTGAAAAGGGTATGGCTGAGGTAGCCCACGGATACGGAGCCGGTCAGTCCCAGGGCTTCATAGGTCAGGTGCCGGTGGGCCTTGCCGATGGCTATGCCGTCGCGGGGCATGAGGGCGATCGTTCTGGCCAGTTCCTCGGTTTCAGACTCCAGACTGCCGGCGGGGACGGCCCGGTTCACCAGTCCCATGCGTTCCGCTTCCCTGCCGTCAAAAATGCGCCCGGTGAGGTGTATCTCCACCGCCCGCTTGAGCCCGATAGTAGCCACCGTGATGCCAAAATCCGGCCCGCCGCTGCCGGCAAAGCCCAGGCGCTGCTCGGAATGCCCTATACTGGCGTCCTCGGCAGCTATGGCCAGATCGCAGCAGGATACGGTGGCAATGCCATCGCCGATGCAGTAGCCATGCACCTGGGCAATGGTAATCTTGGGACAGAGCAAAAGGCGCATATAGTTATCATAGAACCAGGCTTTGTCAACTTTCAGTCTTGTGCGCTGGCTGGCGCGCCGGCCGTCCTTGCCGGTGCCCATTCCATAGACGAAGCCCACCGAGGTCAGGTCATGGCCCGCCGAAAAACAGCGCCCGGCGCCCTTGATGATAACCACCTTGATTTCGTCGTCCGCAGCCATGTCATCGAGGGCCGCTCTAAAATCGTCGGCCATGCCACCCTGACCCGGGAAATCGAAGGTGTTCATCTTGTCCGGCCGGTTGAAAATGATCCGGCCCACATTCCCCGATTTCTCAATAAGAATCGTCTTATATTCCATGATCTTTCCCTTATTGATCCCCTACGGGACCGCAGTACGCTCATTTACTTTGTTTGGGTTAGTATACAACACGGGGTCCAAGCTGTGAAGCAAAAAAGCCCGTTTTCCGTCCTTTTGCCAGTGGTTTCCCTGGATCGAAATCAAGTTTGGTTAGATAGCTTGACTTATAGTATCCTGATTAGTAAAATCTTAACTATTCAAAACAGAAAGGACCATTCCGTCATTCCGAACTTGTTACGAAAATCTCGTCTCCCCCTTTGAAAAAAGGGGACAAAATCCCCCTGTATCCCCCTTTTGCGAAAGGGGGAGGTAAAGCTGCTGAAACAAGTTCAGCATGACGGTAACCTATGTTGACACCCCGAGACCTCCTTATCCTGGGCTTTGTCTCCCGGCGGCCTACCTACGGCCATGAAATAAAACAGCGAATCCTCAATACCCATGCCGAGGAATGGGTGAAAGTCAGCCAGCCTCACATCTATTATGTCCTGGAGAAGCTGCGGAAGGCCGGCTACCTGAGTTCCAAAGAGGAACGGGTGGGGAACACCCCTCCCCGCACCGTTTACACCATCACCGAAAAAGGTCACGGCGCGCTCAAGACCATGCTCCGCAGCGACAAGTTCCTCCACGAGGACTACTGTTTCGATTTCTACGTGGTGCTGGCCATGCTTGGTTTTACCAGGCAGTTGTCTGCGGACGAGTCGCTGGCCGTAATCAGAAAAAGGAAAAAGATGATAGATGGACTTATCAGCGGCATGGCCGGCTCGCTGGAGAGCCATGAGGCTACGACCTACTACGGCCCGATAGCCCGGGCCATTTACGACCACCGGCTGAAAACCCTTAAGAATGAACAGAAATGGCTCAACAACCTGATCAGCGAGATCCACGAGAAGGGCTGGGAAACTTTTTCCAGGGGTTCAACCGGAGGCCGCTGGGGAGCTTCAGGCAAGAAAGAAAGGAAACCTGAATGAAATGGTAGGGATCACGTCTTACGGCGCGTATTTGCCCCTTTACCGTCTCCCCCGGGCAGAAATCTCCCGCGCCTGGGGCGGGGGGCCCGTTGCCGGAGAGAAGGCCGTGGCCAACTGCGACGAGGATAGCCTGACCATGGGTGTCGAGGCGGCGGTAGATTGCCTGGCCGGCGCCGATCCCCGGCTGGTGGACGCCCTCTATTTCGCCACCACCACGCCTCCTTACCGCGAAAAGCAATCGGCCAGCATCCTGGCGCGAGTGCTCGACCTTCGACCGGACATTCTCACCATGGATGTCTGTGATTCGTTGCGCAGCGGTACCATTGCCCTGAGTTTGGCGGTCAACGCCGTCAAGGCGGGGACGGCAAAGAAGGTGCTGGTGGTTGCCTCCGACCTGCGGGTGCCGGCCCCCAGCTCGGAATATGAGCCCCTGTTTGGCGACGGCGCCGCCGCGGTCCTGGTGGGCGACTCCGACATCGCCGTGGAAGTTTCTGACATTTACAGTAGTTACAGCGATTTCCTGGAGCTATGGAGGAGAGAGAAAGACACCTTCCATCGCACCTGGGAAGACCGTTTTCTGCTGGACGAAGGATATCTAAAGATACTCCCGGCGGCTGTTTCCAGCGCCCTGAAGAGGGCCGGCCTGGCGGCCAAAGATTTCGCCAGGGCCATCTATTTTGCCTACGATGCCAGAAAGCATGCCGAGGCGGCGCGGCGCCTTGGTTTCGACCCGAAGACCCAGCTCCAGGACCCGTTGTTTAACGACATCGGCAATCTGGGCGCGGCTCATATCATGATGATGCTGGTAGCTGCCCTGGAAAATGCCCGGCCCGGGGAGAAACTCCTTTTGGCGAGCTACGGTGACGGCGCCGATGTGGCCGTTTTGAACGTACTTCCCCAATTGGAAAATGCCAGGGACAGACGGGGCTACCGGCGCAATCTGGCTTCCAGGGTGCTCTTGCCGGGTTACCAGAAATACGTGAAATTTCGTAACCTGATGGAATGGGAAGCGGAAAGACGCCCGTCCGATCTTTCGTTCTTGCCCATGCTATGGCGCGAGCGCCGGCAGAACCTGTCCCTCATCGGAGCCAGATGCCAGGCCTGCGGCAATGTCCAGTTCCCGGTGCAGAGGGTCTGCATGTGGTGCCAGGCCAGAGACCGGTTCGAGGATTTCAAGCTGTCCGATAAGAAAGGGAAGCTCTTTACCTTCAGCCTCGACGAACGGGCCATGGTCAAGGACCCACCCAACGTGCTGTGCGAGGTCGACCTGGAAAATGCCTGCCGGTTCTATTGTTCCATGACCGACCGGGACCCGAAGAAGGTCGAGGTAGGGATGCCTGTGGAGATGACCTTCCGGGTGATGCACGAAGGCGGCGGCTTCTACAACTATTACTGGAAATGCCGCCCGTTGAGGGACTGAGAAGAGGAATAATGGAAAGCATCAAAGATAAAGTCGCCATTATCGGAATGGGCTGCACCAGGTTCGGAGAACTATGGGACAAAGACGCTGACGACCTGATCGTCGAGGCCGCCTTCGAGGCCCTGAATGATGCCGGCGTTGACATCAAGCAAATTCAGGCCGCCTGGGTAGGCACAGGGATGTCCGGCTGCACCGGCGGCACCATCAGCTCTCCGCTTCAGTTGCAGTACCTGCCGGTGACCCGCGTGGAAAACGCCTGCGCCACCGGCTGTGAAGCCACTCGCGGCGCTGCCTTCGCCCTGGCCGCTAAAGCCTTCGACCTGGTACTGGTCGTTGGTTACGAGAAACTCAAGGATGCCGGGTTTGGCGGCCTCGGGGCGGCGGTGCCGGGCAAAATTCACCCGGTCCTGGATGCCGGCACTATCGTCGGCGGCGGCCCGGCGCGCTACGCGCTGGCGGCCACCAGGTACTTCTATCGCTACGGTTTGAGCCGGGAAGAAGGCAAGAGGACGCTGGCCAGGATTTCAGTAAAAAGCCACCGCAACGGGGCGCGGAACCCCAGGGCCCACCTGCGGAGGGAAGTTACCATCGAGCAGGTGATGAATGCCCCCATCATCGCCTGGCCCCTGGGCCTGTTCGATTGCTGCGGGGTGACCGACGGGGCTACCGCCGCCGTGCTGTGTCGCGCCGAAGACGCCCGCGGGTATAAGCCATCCGGTGACTATATGAACATCAAGGGCTTTGGCCTGTCCATCGGCCCCGGCTGGGGCAAGCAAAAGGCCGATTATGATTTCACCCACTGGGAAGAGACCGAGCGCGCCGCGCAGTATGCCTATGCCGAGGCCGGGATAAGAGACCCGCGCAGCGAACTGGACATGGTGGAACTGCATGATTGCTTCTCCATTGCCGAGCTCATTGCCATCGAATCCCTGGGTATCGCCCCCAGGGGCAAATGCAAGGAGGATATCGATGCCGGCGCCTTCGAGCAGGAGGGAGAAATCCCGGTCAACCTCAGCGGCGGCCTGAAGTCCTTCGGGCATCCTGTCGGCGCCAGCGGCGCCCGGGAGATCTATGAAATCTACCAGGAGGTCCTGGGCAGGGCCCAGGAACCTTCGAGGCAATTAAAGTCCTGTCGCCTGGGCCTGGCCCATAACCAGGGGGGCCACCCGGGCAAGTTCATGTGCGGCATTACCATCGTCGGCGCACCGTAGCGGCACGGCGGGCCGTGCCGTATACTGTGCCGCGAGGACGGTGGCATGGCTCGCTGCAGCATTTTCGACACCGCGGTGTTGCCGGTGTGAAAAAAGCGAAAAACCACGAGTAAACATGAATAGCACGAATAGACACGAATAGCGGGAGTCGGGCAGTAGAGATTAGAACGAGGGAATTCCCCGGGAAATAGCCGGTACCACAGGCGTCCCTGCCTGTGAGACATCGTTTTCATTTATGCGTTGATGAGGGTAGCTCAGGGGTGTTTATATTATTTTTTCTCCGGTCCTGTTCGTGTTCATTCGTGGTTTCCGTCCATCTCTCCCTGATATCGCCCCCTGGTCATATATGTCTGTACCGCCCCTTGCGGACCTGGAGACAGACCAGGGTCTCGCTGGCCA
>CAZFEA010000274.1:0-5035 GCA_964518085.1 uncultured Dehalococcoidia bacterium | reverse complement strand
CGGCGGAGGAATATCTTCACTCCCTGGGAGCAGGACAGGTCAGGGTGCGCCACCATGGGCCGATCGCCCGCATCGAGGTCGACATCGAAACCATGGCCATGCTGATGAACGGGAAGCGGCAACTGGTGGTTGATAAGCTCAAGTCGCTGGGGTATACCTACGTTACCCTGGACCTGGAAGGGTACCGCACGGGGAGCATGAATGAGACTATTGGCAGGTAGACCATCGGAAACCGGTACCACAGGCGTCCTCGCCTGTGAGGCACCACCTTTGTCCGTTGATCGTGCTCATATTCGAGCGCTGGAACTACCGGCAGCCGCGACGTCGTGGGTGGCTTTGGCCTTTGGGTTGCGGTTCTTTGTGTTGTTCATACGGAATGAAAACCGTGTATCACAGGCACGGCGGCCTGTGGTACCGGTCTTGCCGCCATACCACGTGTCACAGGCACGGCGGCCTGTGGTACCGGCTACGAGGTGAGCCATTAGAGCGGCCTATTTAGATTGCTTTGCCGGCGCCAGCGGCGACATGACCCTGGGCGCCCTGGTGGACGCCGGCCTTTCTATTGATGACCTCAGGCGGGAGCTGGCCAGGATACCCCTTACCGGCTACGACCTGTCAGCCCGGAAGGTAGACAAAAACGGGATTGCGGCCACCCAGGTGACGGTGGACATCGAGCGCAAGACCGGCCGGTCGCGCACCTATGCCCAGATCAAGAGGGTAATCGACAGGAGCAAGCTCAGCGCTGGGACCAGGGACCGGGGGAATGCCATTTTTGCCAGCCTGGCAAAGGCTGAGGCCAGGGTGCATGGCCTGCCGCCGGAGAAGGTGAGACTGCACGAAGTCGGGGCGGTAGACGCGATCATAGACGTCATGGGGTCGGTGATAGGGTTTCAACTCCTGGGAATTGAAACGCTGTATGCCTCTCCTTTGCCCAGCGGCCGGGGCAGCATCATCACGGACCATGGCTTCCGGTACCCTGTTCCGGCGCCGGCCACCATGGAGCTCCTGGCCGCGGCCGGGGCCCCGCTGGTGGTCACCGATGCCCCGTGGCTGGGGGAAATGGTCACTCCCACCGGCGCGGCCATAATCACCACCCTGGCGTCGTTCCAGCGCCCCTGCATGACCCTGGAAAGAGTGGGCTGCGGCGCCGGGAGCAGGGACCTGGCGAAGATACCCAACATCCTGCGCCTGTGGGTTGGCGCCGAGACCGAAGGCGGGGCGGAACTGGCGCTTCTGGAAACCAACATCGACGACATGAACCCCCAGATTGCCGGATATGTCATGGAGCGGCTTTTTGGATTGGGCGCCAGGGACGTGTGGTTCACCCCGATCTTTATGAAAAAGAACCGCCCGGCAACCATGCTCAGCGTGCTGGCGCCCGGCGAAAAACAGCAGACAATGATCGAAGCACTTTTGCGTGAGACCACTACCCTTGGGGTCAGGGTCCGACCGGTGGCCCGCCATGAGGCAGAGCGGGAGTTTGTCCAATTTGATTCGAGCCTGGGCAAAGTGACCTTGAAGGTCAAGAAACTCCAGGGGATGCCCCTGGGCTATTCAGTTGAGTATGAGGATTGCCGGCGGCTGGCGATGGAAAAGGGACTGCCCCTGCAGGAGGTGCTTCGTACCGTGGAGATCGAAGCACATTCCGTCATGCTGTCCCCCTTTGAAAAAGGGGGAGCAAGGGGGATTTAAAGACGGGAACCACGAATGAGGCGAAGAAGACAGAAGACAGAAGACAGAAGACAGAAGTCGGAAGATAGAAGTCGGAAGACAAAAGATAGAAGTGTGAATTTCCTTGCCGCGCCTCTCTGTCCTCGATCTTGGATACTGGGTCTTGAATCTTGAATATCGTTGTTCGTGTTAATTCGTGTTCATTCGTGGTTAATTCAATCGACTGTTTATTGAGGAGGGGGACATGGAATCCAAACCGAAGGATAGGGCATGGGCATTTGTAACCATATTGCTCCTGGTGGTAGTGATGGTTGGGGCATATGCCCTTTACCGCAAGAGCTTTCCCCGTGAGCAGGCGCTGGTCATCCGCCAGCCCGAGGCGGCGGCGGCCGCCGCCGGCAGCATGCGGGTCTACGTCGGCGGGGCGGTGAAAAGCCCGGGCGTCTATCCGGCCGGCGGCAGTCTCCAGGAGCTGATAACCTCCGCCGGAGGCGTCACCGCCGACGGCGACCTTACCAGGATCACCCTGACGGTTGGCGCGGCCCGCGGCGGAGACATGCAGTCTCAGAAAATCAACATCAACACCGCCCCGGCCTGGCTCCTGGAAGCCCTCCCCCAGGTGGGGCCGGCCACCGCCCGGGAGATCATTGACTACCGCACCAAAAACGGCCCTTTCAGGAGCACCCAGGAGCTTATCAAGGTCAAGGGCGTGGGGCCGAAGAAGTTTGAGCAGATCAAAGAACTGATCTCGATAGACTGATGAGGCTGATACTCCCTGGTGTGGCCTGGCTGACCGGGCTATATCTCGGCATGAGCGGGCCGTCCCCGCCCGGCTGGTTGATGCTGGCGGCAGGCGCCGGGGCCATGGCATTCCTTGCCGTGACCCGCCGTTTCAAGGCTCTCCTGGTAATATCGGCTTGCTTGATTTTGGCCGGTCTTGGGATGTGGCGTGGGCAGGCTGCCGGGGAAGAACCGGGAGAAAACATTTCCGAGCTCAACGGCCGTGGTTCCATTGAGTTCACCGGCTTCATTGCCGGCGATCCCGAGGTCGGGGACCGGCAAATCAGGTTTGTCGTTGAAGCGGAACAAGTTTCCTACCGCGGCCGGACAGCGCCGGCGTCCGGCCGGGTGCTGGTGGGGACTGCCCGGCTCCAACCGCGGGGGATGTCGAGGGAATTCCCCTATTACCATTACCAGGATACGGTGAAGGTCCGCGGGCGCCTGGAAGCTCCCGAGAACCCCGAAGGCTTCGATTACCGGGGGTACCTGGAGAAAAAAGGAATTCGCTCGCAGGTGCGTTTCCCGGAGCGGGTGACCGTTGTCTCGGCAGGGAACAGTCCGGCTCTGTCAGCGATCTACCGGCTGCGGGCTTCCCTTTCCCGCAGCCTTGGCGCCCTTCTGCCGGAACCGGAAGGCTCGCTGGCCCGGGGAATCTTGCTCGGCATCCGGACGGGCATCCCCAGGGAGCTTTCCAACGCTTTTGCCGCCACCGGCACCACCCACGTCCTGGCCATTTCCGGGCAGAACCTGACCATCATTGCTGGGTTGGTGATGAGCCTGGGCGTGTGGCTCATGGGGCGAAGGCGGCAACTGTACCTGGCTCTGCCCGCGGCGACCATATGGTTCTACGCTATCCTGACCGGCTTTGTGCCCAGTGTCGTCAGGGCCTCGGTGATGGCCACGGTTTTCCTGGCGGCCCATTTCCTCGGCCGGCCCCGCAGCGGCGGCCCGGCAACCGTGTTTGCCGCCGGCCTCATGGCCGCCTGGCAGCCAAACATTCTCACCGACACGGGCTTTCAGTTGAGTTTCCTGGCGATCCTGGGCCTGATTTATCTGGCGCCTCAACTACGGTCGGCTTTCGGTGGCTTCATTGGAGAAGATGACGGCCGGTGGCGTCCTGCGCTGCGGCTGGTGGCCGATGGGGTGGCGGTAACCCTGGCGGCCACCTTGTTTACCCTTCCGGTGATCGCTTTCAACTTTCAGACGGTCTCGCTGGTGAGCATCCCGGCGACATTGCTCTTGTTGCCCGTGCTGCCGGCAATTATCTTGCTGTCCGGCGCCACCGGGCTGATGGGGCTATTGCTGCCCGAGGTCGCCGGGGTGATGGCCTGGGTGGCATGGCTTCCCCTGTCCTACATGGTTACCGTGGTCTCGCTGTTTGACCGCCTGCCCCTGGCAGCTTTCAAGATAGGAGCTACCGGCGCCGGAATGGTGTGGGGTTACTACCTGTTGCTTGCCTTCTCCATCTGGCTGGCAGGGCGCCCGGGGATGGCCGCCCGGGGAATCAGGGCGCTGGCCTCAAAGCTGCGTCCGGCGGCGGCCTTGCCCGGCCCAGGCGCCGTCTTTGCGGCGACGAAGAAGTGGCTGGTGGCGGTCCTTCTGGTGGCCGGTTCCCTCATATGGCTGGCTTTCGTAAGCGCCCCTGACGGGAGACTGCATTTGACCTTTTTCGAGGGCGGCGTGCTGGTCCGCACCCCGTCGGGCGCAACGGTGCTGATAGACGGCGGGCCCAGCCCCGACAGGCTTAACGTCGCCCTGGGGCGGACGCTACCTTTTCAGCAGAGAGGGATTGATCTGGTGATGGTGACTTCGCCCCAGGCCTCACAGCTTGGCGGCCTGATTGACGTGCTGAGAAACTACCGGGTCGACCGGATACTGGAGCCGGAGCCGGCCCTGTCGAGCGGCGGCGGCAGCGCTACCTATCTGGAATGGCGGCGGGAGGTGAAAAAGCAGGGCCTGCCGTCAACTTCAGCCGTGGCGGGTCAGGTAGTCGACCTGGGAAGGGGTTACCAGCTCCAGGTGCTGGCGGTGCCGGAGCCGGCCGCAGCTACCAGGCGCCGTAGTCCGTTGCCGGCGCCATCGTTGGTGGTCAGGATCGAGGCCGGAGAGATAAGTTTCCTGCTCAGTTTCCCACCGGAAAAAGAGCGCCTGGAGGAACTGGCCGGCAGGAGGGTAAGGCTGAGGAGCACCGTGCTGAGGGAGTCGCGGGCCGGCCAGCCGGCCAGAACGGGATCGGCCTGCCTCCAGGTCAGGCTGGACGGGTCAACCGGTTTTTTTAACCCCGTTCTGCCAGACGCGTTTTTGTCGTCCGCGGCGGGCGGGTTTGGGAAAGCGGGCCCTTTCAGTAAAACGGCGGCAAAAATCGCGAGCGCAGCCAGGACAAAAAAGGGCTTATAAAAATTTTTCACACAAATAGTCTAGCATAATTCCCGCCGCCGCAAAGCGGCGGCTACGCCTCAAGCAAAATTTTCTTTACGATTCTTTTTTGCGCACGCCGCCAACTTTCTTCTACTAAAAGGAACAGATGGCGGACTTAATGATTGTGATCGTTATCTCCACCGCAACCATCCGAAAAATTCCAAAC
>CAZFEA010000273.1:0-5045 GCA_964518085.1 uncultured Dehalococcoidia bacterium | reverse complement strand
GCACCTTGCCCGGATGAATCGTGCCGGTAACCGATAGTCCGTATTTGAGTTCCATGTCCTCGACGCTGTGGCCGCCGATCAAGATAGTCCCGGCTTCGCGCGTCTTGTCCAGCCCTCCCCGGAGCATTTCCCTGAGAATGGAAGGGTCGAGTTCCTTAATAGGAAAGCATACGATGTTCAAGGCGGTAACCGGCTTGCCGCCCATGGCATATACATCGCTCAGGGAGTTCGCCGCCGCAATCTGACCGAAGGTATAAGGATCGTCCACGATGGGAGTCATGAAGTCCACCGTTTGAATGATGGCGATCTCGTCACTGAGTTTGTACACTCCGGCATCGTCGGGCGTCTCCAGCCCCACGATGGTGTTGGCGTCCGACAGGAAAGGAAGGCCGCGCAGGGCTGCGTCCAGGTCCCCTGGACCAAGCTTGGCGGCTCAACCCGCGCAGCGGACGGTTTCGGTGAGACGGGGAGTCTTT
This sequence comes from uncultured Dehalococcoidia bacterium, assembly GCA_964518085.1. Lineage (GTDB taxonomy): Bacteria > Chloroflexota > Dehalococcoidia > JACQUA01 > JACQUA01 > JACQUA01. The sequence continues at coordinate 4,569 of CAZFEA010000273.1, read as the reverse complement.
TTCTTGTTCACATTTTCACCCTCACCCTTACCCTCTCCATTGATGGGAGAGGGAAGGGATCTAACCTTTGAGCCATTTCGGGGCGTCGCTGGGAAACTCGCCGATCTCCCTGGTTATTTTAATGCCCCTGGTACCGGGATAGGGCAGTCCCACCAGCCCCTTTACCGTCAAACTGTCTCCGCCGGGGTGGGGCGACGGAGAAATAACGGCCCTGACCCAGCGGGAGTCATATTTTGTCCGACCGGGCGTCAGGTCCTTGATCATCAGTTCCGTCTCTTTGCCTTCCGGCAGATTTTCCAGCCTTTCCACAAAGGTGAGATATTGCTTGGACATGGTAGGTCTCCTTTCCGGAATTCCTCCCCGCTATTGCAAAGGGGGATTACAAATCACGTGAACAGGGACGGAAACCACGAATGAACACGAATGCAACGAATGAACACGAACAGGACGTAAAAACATTAGGATTGTCTCTCCCAGTTCTGAGCTCGATTGCCCTGTTTGCCTTATTCGTGTTTATTAGTCATTTTCGTGTTCATTCGTGGTCTCACGTCTTGTTTCCCAGAAGGGAAGATTTTGCTACTTGAATCCGTATTCCTTCCACTGTTTGACCACCTTATTCTGCATGTCCGCCGGGTAGGAAGTCTTGAAGGACATACGAACGGGAATATCGCTTTCATTGGTCCAATCGGCCGGCCAGGTACAGTCGTAGACCCCTGATGCCAGGCGCTCCGACGACCGCTCTTCCGGGCTCAAATAGGGCACCAGTGTCCATCCGGTGCGGTTGGGATCACTGGAAACGCCGCGGATGGGGTGGAGCCGGGTGCCCAGGGCGTGGGCTACTTCGGCCAGGTTGAATACGTCAATATCGTCATTGACGATGATGATCTTGGGCACCGAAACACGCCGGGCATGGAGCACCGCGGTGATCTTTTCGGCGAGCGATGGATGGCTCTCTTTTACACTGACGACAGCCACCAGCGCGCCCATTTCTCCCGGTATGCAGACATAGGATACCGGGATGCCGTGCCGTCTTAGCCGGTCCTTCATCCCGATGGCCCCGGCCAGGGAAGGGCCTATTTTGCCATCGCTGATGCCCACACCTTCGGGGCTCATGCAGATGATGGGATTCTTGCGGTGGGTGATGGCCCCGATCTTGAATACCGGCTGCGGGCTGAATCCCTGGGTGCGGTAGCCGGGGAACTCGCCGAAAGGGCCTTCGGGCAACTTGACCCCGGGCAGGATTTCGCCTTCGAGGATGATCTCGGCATGGGCCGGCACCAGCAGGTCATTGGTCTCGGCCCTGATCAGTTCCACCGGCTCCTTGCGCAGGGCGCCGGCGAAATCGGCCTCATCTTCGCCGATACGGAAGGGCGAAGCCGCGGTGAGGGCGCAAACGGGGTCGGGACCGATGGCCACGCATACCGGCATGGGCAGGTTCTTGCTTTCGAATTTTTCCAGCGCCATTCCGAAGTGGCTGTAAGGCCGCAGGTAGCCGCTGATGGTATTCCGGTTGTAGACCATGAGCCGGTACATCCCCCAGTTGGTCCAGCCGCTGTCCGGATGCCGGCTGATGACGCAGTGCCAGGTGCCGATGTACCTTCCTCCGTCGCCGTCGTGTACCACCGGCACCGGAAAGTTGTAAAGATTCACTTCGTCGCCGAACAGCTTGACCTCTTTGCACGGCCCCTGCTTCACCACCACCGGCTTCACCGGTTTGGTAGTGCGGCTTTCCCATTCATCGAAGATCGCGCTCACAGGCGAGTCGGCGGCCATTCCCAGGACCTGGGCCATGCGGCGGTAGGTGGCTACCGGGGCGCCGAGAATGCGTCCACCTTCGGGGTAGTCCTTTAACTTTTCAAACAGACAGGCCGGGCCGCTGATTTCGCAACTGCGCCCGGTAATAGCCGAAGCCTCCAGGTCCCAGTCCACCTCCTTCTGGATTTTGACTGCATCACCCGTCTTCACCAGGGCATCGATGTACACTCGGTTGTCGTTAAAGGGCATGCCTCTCCTTTCTTAAGCGCGCGAAGGGTTGTTGGTGGGAAAACGCCGAAAGCCTATTGTAATCCGCAGGGGCTTGCGAGCGCAATCGCTATTCTCGCGTGGGTTTGATGAATCAACCCCCTGCGCTAGTAGGTCTTGACCTTGTATATCTTGCACAGCGCCGTCTTCAGGGGGTAGGCGCCGGTGAGGCTGTTGCAGACCTCGGGGTCGTCGTCCAGGCAGATGTTGATATTGCTCTCCCACAAGCCGTGCAGCCACGGGTCTTCGGCGGGCAACTCGGGGTACCACCAGCCGTGTTCGGCGTGGACTACGTTGGGCTTGAGGCCGTCAAAAAGCTGGGCCTTCTGGCGCACCCGGCCGCGGGCGGTCTCGATCCACACCCAGTCCCCATCGGCAATACCGTGTTCGGCTGCGGTCTGAGGATGGATCTGGACGATGGGATGGGGGTGGAGCTTGCGCACCGAGTCTATCTGCCGGAAATCGGAGTGGTAGTAGTGCCGGATGCGGCCTCCGGTTGTCAGGTAGTACGGGTACTCCTTCGCCATCTTCGGATTGCTTACCGGCGTTTCTCTGGACTCTTCGTAGTGAGGCAGCGGATCATAGCCCAATTTGTCCATTACTGTCGAGTAGAGCTCGGCCTTGCCCGTGGTAGTGGCAAAACCCTCCTGCTCATATTTCTTGTAGTGACCGCCCTTCCACTCGCAGCGCACCTTTTCCACGTATTCTTTGTGGGTATAGCCCACCGGTTTTAACCGCTCGTCGAAGAACTCCTCGAGGCTGCGCCAGGGATAGTATTCCCCGACGCCCAGTCGCTGCGCCAGTTCCTTCCAGATATCGTACTCAGTCTTGTGTTCATACATTCCGGGCACGGAAGCAGGCAAAGCAGCTTCTCCGGCTTTGATCCAGCGGTCATATCCCTGGAAGTCCCAGAGCATAGGCCGCTCGAGCCAGCAGGCGCTGGGCAAGATGTAGTCGGCCAGCTCGGCGCTCGGTGTCCGCCAGTAATCGATGACCACAAACAGGTCCAGGCTTTTAAGGGCCCTGTACACCAGCTTCGTATTGGGCAGCGTTACCAGCGGATTATTGCCGATGGTTATGGTCGCCCGGATGGGGTAAGGCTTGCCGGTGAGGACGGCCCGCCACATTGACGGGCCGTGGGCGATGATGCCCTGCCAGGGAAGGCGCGGCCAGACCCTGGCCATGTTGCCCGAGATCAACCTCTGGCCATGAATAGCCAGGAACTTGAACTTGTCAGCGCCGATTTGCTTTGCCAGCACTTCAGGCTTAAAAGTTACCCTGGGTTCCAGTTCCAGGACGGTCAGGATGGAACGGTGAGGCCCGGTTAATTCCTCTCCGCCTTCAACGTCGAGATTACCGGTGAGGGCCGCCAGTATCCAGCGGGCGTGGATTACCTCGGCGTTGCTGGTCAGCTCCTCGATTCCCATGCCTTCGACCATGGCCCCCGGACGGTTGGAGGCGTAGACGCGGGCAGCCTCGCGTATTTGCTCGGCGGGGACCTCGGATATCTGTTCAACCTTTTCTGGGGTGAATTCCCTGGCCCGTTCTCTCAACTCGGCAAAGCCGTGACACCAGCGGTCAACGAAGTCCCGGTCATACAGGTTTTCTTCGATGATGACGTTCACCATTCCCATGAGGACGGCGAGGTCGGTGCTGGGCCTCAACTGCAGCCAGATGTCGGCCTGAGCCGCGGAATCGGTCCGCCTGGGGTCCATGACAATGAGTTTGGCGCCTTTCTTCATCGCCGCCCGCATGGCCTCGGCCACGCTGGGACGGGAGACCAGCGGCTCGGCGCCCAGGAGGACGATGCACCTGCTGCTGGGGCGGACCGAGAAATGGGGGAACATGCCCACGACGGCGTTCGCCACCATGCTCCGGGGCCAGAAACAGACATTGGTGGCGCTGGCGAAGTTCAACGGGTTATTGAGCAGGGTGAACAGGCGGGTCATCAGCGGGTTTTCCTGCTTGTAAGCCGTTCCCAGGGTAAAGGACAGGGCCTCGGGGCCGTATTGCTCCATGACCTTCTTCATCCCGGCGGCGATTTCGTCCAGCGCTTGCTCCCAGGAAACAGCCTGCCACTTGCCGCTGCCCTTTTCTCCGGCCCGTTTCAAAGGAAAGTTGACCCGGTCCGGGTGGTAGAACCATTCTTTGGCTGCGCGCAGCCGGGCGCAGCCGCTCCTCCTGGGCCATACTTGCTCGGGGAAGTCGGGGTCGTCGGTGGCTTTGATCAGTCTGCCGTTGCTGACATGGACGAGAACGCCGCATTCTCCTTTGCACCAGTTACAGACAGCTTTTTTCATTTCGATCATGCTGATTACTCCAAAACGGTCGGTACCACAGGCCGCCGCGCCTGTGAGACAGGGTTTTTTGTTCTTGGATCTGGTACCACAGGCCGCCGTGCCTGTGAGACAGGGTTTTGTATAACTGGGCGGCGCCGGAAGCGCGCCAACACCGGGCGGGCGAGCCGCACTCGCCCGACCCCGCCCCCCGCATGGCTCGCCCGCTATGTAGATGTCAAGGGGTAAGACCACCTTTTTCTTATAAATT
>CAZFEA010000272.1:834-5113 GCA_964518085.1 uncultured Dehalococcoidia bacterium | reverse complement strand
ACGCGTTTCAGGTCCTCGGAAGCAACCAGGCGATCGCCGCGGGAAATGGCCACGGCGCTCCGGCTGTTAACACAGTTGATGTGCCTTCCGGTCACTCCTACCCAGGCTGATTCGATCTTCAGGCCGCTGGAGTGTTCGGCCTTCTTGACAGCTTCCTTGATAGCTATTTTCGCTTCATCGATGTTGACGACGATACCCTTCTGTACGCCGCGGGTAGGGGCAACGCCTACGCCGAGGATCCGCATGGCGTTGTTTTCGCTGATATTGGACAGCACGGCGACAGTCTTGGTAGTGCCTACATCGATGGCGGCATAGATACTTTTTTTTGCCATTTACCTCCTCCTTTTTTAGAGATTTTTGTTGGGATATTGATTTCGGAATATGATTGCTTCGTTTCCTGCGGCAATTGACCTGCCTTGGTTACCAGCTTCTCATGCCTCCGGGGTTTTCCCCCGAAGGTGATGCCGTTTGACAACCTGGCTTGCATGGTAGGTCTCAGAGGCTCGACTCAACTAAGACTTTATTTTTCCGGTTGCCGGAGACGGCATCGCCTTCGGGGATCCCGTAGCTGATAACTCAGATGTTCATGATTTAAACACCTTGGCGATTTCCTCTTTTGCCAGAGAGAAAATCTAAGGTACTATTCCTCCTCTGCCGGGGTGATTTATTTTCAACCAAACTAATTTATTGGTACTGGTAGAAAAGGTGTTGTCGAAAATCAGTTGATGATAGCCGGTGGCGGTGGAAAAGAAAGCCAGGGCGCCGGTGTCGGTGGCGCGCTTGCGGTCGACAACCATGTTGTTCATAGGGTCTTTGACGTAAACGTCGATGTCGTCGTCACCGCCCTGGATGGTGAACGAGGCTTCGACGGCATCTTTCGGCTCGGTCCGGATGTAGAAGACCGTGGTTTTACCTGCTGCCACCGCGAAGGTCCTGGTATCGCTGACGGCGGCAGCGGCGGCGCTGCTGGCGGTAGTGGGGCCGTCCTTGATGCAGGCGCCCAGGGGCGCCAGCAACAGGAGAACGAATAGTGGCGCCAGCCTGGGCCACATTTTCTTTTCCATGGAAATCTCCTTTGACCGCGGCACTAGAGCTTCTCCGCCACGCGCAAACGAGCGCTGCGGCTGCGCGGGTTGATCAGGACTTCTCCGGCTTCGGGCCGGATAACTTTTTTGTTGACCGGTTTCAGGGTGGGCACGTGCTGGCATACACATTTGATTACCTGGGGTGGACAGATACAGCCGCGGGCCTGCCCTGAAAAGTAGGTCTTGACGATGCGGTCTTCCAGGGAATGATAGCTGATGACTGCAAGGCGCCCGCCGGTCGCCAGGAGATTGGTCGCCTGGCCCAGGGCGGCTTCGAGATTGGCCAGTTCGTTGTTGACCGCAATTCGGAGCGCCTGGAATGTTTTGGTGGCGGGATGGATGCGGCCGCGAACGCCGCCGGTGGCCCTTTCGATCAGCCGGGCGAGCTGCAGGGTGGTGGCGATGGGACGGCTTTTGATGATGGACCGGACGATCCGGCGCGCCGCCGGTTCTTCGCCGTAGTCACGGATAATATGGTAGAGATCTTCCTCGTGAGCTTCGTTGACCAGTTGGGCGGCGGTAAGCTGCTGATCGGGACCGAACCGCATGTCCAGCGGAGCGTCTGTCTGGAAGCTGAAGCCGCTTTCGGGCCGTTCGAGCTGTAAGGAAGACAGCCCGAGGTCGAAAAGGATGCCATCCACCGGATAAAAGCCGTTGGCCCTGGCGATGTTTTCAAGGAGGAGGAAGTTGGCGTTGACCAGGGTTACCGCATTGCCGAACCGGGCCAACCGGTCCGAGGCGATCTTAAGGGCGCCGGGGTCGGCGTCGATTCCCAGCAACCGTCCACCGGGCAGGATTCGCTCCAGCACGGCGGCCGCGTGGCCGCCGGTGCCGGTGGTGCAATCGATATAGCTGCCGCCCTTTTTAAGATCGAGGCCGGCAATGACCTCTTTCAACAGGACAGGGACGTGAAGCTTCGGTTGCGCCATTACAAGATTCATTCTGGTCTAAGACGTTTCGATAATGCCAGTCTTTCGGCGATGGTTTCTATGGCTTCGTTGTCGAGAGCGATTTCCTTCAGTCTTGCAGGATTGAACAGTTCAATGTAAGTGTCCTGGCCGAGCACGGTAACGGTGTCTTCGATCCGGGCATACTGGCGCAGCACTGCCGGGATGGGAATCCGGCCAATCTTGTCCATCTTGACGAAATTGGCGCCGCCGAGCACGAAGCGGCGGTATTGCCGGTTATCGTGGGTGTCCGGCAGGGAAGATAACTCGGCGCGTTTCTTTTCCCATTCGGCCAGCGTGTAAATACGCAAACATTTGTCTACCGCCTGGACGATGAACATTCCCTCTTTGATTTGATCACGGAACTGCGTGGGAAGGGGAATCCGTCCCTTGTCATCGACCTTGTAGGTAGATTCGCCAAAAAATCCGTTCATAGTCCAGTGCTTCGGTCAGGACACTTACCTTCCATCGGGTAGGGAGGCCGGTGCGTCAGACTTATCTGGTGTTCTCCCTGGCGCGCGCCCAGAGTATGGCAAAACCCAACGCTATAAAAGAGGCGATGGGCCAATAGGGCAGCGAAAGCTGCAGCCGGGCGCCGGGAGTGAACAGCAGCGTGATGCTACCGACCACGAACATGCCGCAAATGAAGGCGAATACAGGTTTCATTGTCATTTCCTCCGGGTTCTCCTTTCTCAGAAAGTCCTTCTGCCGGTACACAGGCTATCTCCTGGCTAGTGCGTGGGCGCAGTCCACTTCCTCCCGCTCCACCACCCTTTTCATTTTGAGCGGTTGCGCCAGAAGCCAGGCTTTCAACTCGGGAATAACCACGTAAAAGGCGTTGTTCTCATTGCAGTCGCTGCATTTCTGCTCGACTATGCCGGAGTAGGAGCTGTCGGTGGTCACCATGAGGCATCCGGTCTCGCATTTGGGACAGGCCGCCACAATGTGGGTGCGGTTTCCCAGGCATTCATACAGATTAACGCTGGAGATAGCCATTTATCTTTTCCCCCTTCTTGATCCCACCAGGACTTCTTCCTCGGACTCGTTGCCTCGTTTCATGGCCAGCGGTTCGGCCAGGAGCCATGCCTTGAGTTCGGGCATGACCACGTAAAAGGCGATGGTTTCTCCGCAGTCGCTGCACTGTTCCTGGATTATCCCGGAGTAGCCCTTGTCTCCGGTGGCCATGAGGGTGCCGGTGGGGCACTTGGGACATCGGGCTACGACATGGACCCGGTTGCCCAGGCAATCGTAGCAAGTTACGGTTTTCAGTGGCATGTTCTCCTCCTTAATAATTGACCTGTTTTGACTGGTTCCCACTTTTTACCACAATTTACCATATCAAACCACTTATATCCCACCTTGTCAATACCTTTTTCCCACTTTTTTCCAAAATATTTTTTGTCTTTGCGAGTCCGCCTGGGCGGACGAAGCAATCCCGTGAGGGAGCATTCACTGGTCCCTTATCAATGAATTTCTGGCGAAAAGGCAATAGCGACGGGAAAATGGGCAAGTGGCATGGCCCTGAAGGAGGACAGCACGGATCGGGCGTGGGAACACGCTTACGATGGGGTTCTGTGAAATGGGACTGAGAGCAGCACCAATACAAACCCAACAAATAGTGCAGCATGAACCGCACGTAGGGGCGAACCTATGTGTTCGCCCGCGGGCAGACACGCAGGTCTGCCCCTACGCGGCGTCGATTAATGCGTTTGTATTAGTAGCGGTGGACAATAGAATCATGACAGAACGCCGGCATCTACGTCTTCTCGATGACTCTTTCTTTCCAATAGCCTGGCAGGCGATTAAGATGGGCAACGGCAATTATTCGGAGAGATTGTCCCTTAACGTGATAAACCAGCCCCTACGGAAACCGGTTGACCAAACATCGTCGGGAATTCGCCGATAAGACCGGCCAGGCCTCCAGGAACCGAGTAATGCGGTTGATCGTAGCGTAAACCTCCCCGGCAAACTCGAGACCCAGCCCTGCTTGTAGATGCTCGTAATAATCAACCGCGTCATCGAATTCAGCTTCGGCATCGGAGTGGAAAAAGATCTTCAACGCCCGTGCTTCTTGCGAACTCTGGAGAAGACTTTCTTTCCGGGAACAAGTCTTGCTTTGCCCTCGTCAATTTCGGCAATACGCCGTTCAGCTTCTTCGGCCCATAGCCGGTCTATTTCGGGCTGCGTGGGAACGTTCAGACTGGCAAGTAACTTCTCGACCAGTGTTGCTCGCGCGTCGGCGGGGAG
>CAZFEA010000272.1:0-824 GCA_964518085.1 uncultured Dehalococcoidia bacterium | reverse complement strand
GAATATCTTGTTGGGAACTCCAGTCATATTTGTTTCCTCCATACGCACATATTCAGGCACGTTTGTCGACGGCAATCGAACTGGGGGAGCAACGCGCCGGTGCGTTGACCGATGGACTCAGATGAGACTCCTGATCGCGGGCCTTTAGCACCGCTTCTTCTATTGCAGCCTCCGTTCCATCTTTCCAGATGTGGAGATTATAGCACAAGCCGGCTTTCCGGTATCGGCCGTATGTGATAAAATATCGCCATGTTCACTACAGCCGTTCTAACTATGAGCGATAAAGGCCATCGTGGCGAACGCGTGGACGAAAGCGGGCCCCTGATCCAGCAGATAATGGAATCTCATGGCTCGAAGGTGGTGGAATACGCCGTTGTCCCGGATGAGAAAGTCATCATCTCGGCCACTTTGAGCCGGTGGGTTGACCGTGGGAACATCGATCTGATTCTGACCAATGGCGGCACCGGGCTGGGGCCGAGGGACAATACACCCGAGGCCACCCTGGCCGTGGTAGACCGCCTGGTGCCCGGATTGCCCGAGCTGATGAGGATGGAAAGCTACCAGAAGACCCCTGCGGGCATCCTGAGCCGGGGAATTGCCGGGTTGCGCGGTCGAACGCTGATCGTAAACTTGCCGGGCAGCCCGAAGGCGGTCAAGGAATGCCTGGAGGCGATCCTGCCGGCGATCCCCCACGCCGTTGAAATGGCCAAAGGCGAAGCCTCGGAGTGCGCCGCCAGGACGGACCTGCATCGTCACGCCCATTAATACACTTGCTCAGAAAATCTCGTCTCCCCCTTTGAAAAAGGGGGACTAAGGGGGATTTA
>CAZFEA010000271.1:0-5113 GCA_964518085.1 uncultured Dehalococcoidia bacterium | reverse complement strand
AAAATGCCAGAATCCGCTCGGTGATTTTTCACACAGTCTGACGCTGCGCGTGCCTGGAGCTCTTATATCCATGTAGCGGCACGCTGCGCGTGCATGAGCTCTCATATCCATGTAGCGGCACGCTGCGCGTGCCTGGAGCGACAGGCTGGAAAGCCTGTCGTACCTGGGGCGTACCATGGCAGAAAGACTTCTACCCTTTTTCCTGAGGACCATGCCCGAGGGGCTGGAAGGCCTTATCGATCTGGCGACGGACCTTCGCTGGACATGGTCCCATGCCGGAGATGAACTGTGGAAAACCCTGGACCGGGAAATCTGGGAACGGACCGGCAATCCGTTGCTGGTGATGCAAAACATAGCCCAGGACCATCTGCAAGAGCTGGCCCGGGACCCCGCTTTTAAGCAGGAAGTCGACCGGACAGCGGATGAACGCGCTAACTATTTCAAGCATCCGCGCTGGTTTCAGAAGTACGCCGGCCAGGAAATGGGGCCAGTGGTCTACATCAGTCCGGAATTCGGGCTGGGTGAAGCCCTTCCCCTGTATGCCGGTGGCCTGGGCATCCTGGCGGGGGACTATCTTAAGACAGCAAGCGACCTCGGCGTGCCGGTGGTCGGGGTCGGCATCCTTTACCAGGAAGGCTATTTTCGCCAGATAATCGACCAGGATGGCTGGCAAGTAGAGGTTTTCCCCTTCAACGATCCTACCGTTTTGCCTATCCGTCCCGCCATTGATGGGAAGGGTTCATGGCTGAAGGTGACGCTCGATCTGCCGGGGCGCAAGCTATTGCTACGGGTGTGGGAAGCGCATGTTGGCGCGGTAAAATTGTACCTTCTCGATTCCAGCGATCCCTTGAACAGCGCCAGCGACCGGGGCATCACCAGCAAACTTTATGACCAGAGGCAGGAAATACGGTTCTTGCAGGAAATGGTCCTCGGCATCGGCGGGTGGCGTACCGTGAAAGCCCTGGGTATGAGGCCGGAAATATGTCATTTCAATGAGGGGCATGCCGCGTTCGCCATCCTGGAGCGGGCACGTAGCTTCATGGAAGATGAGGAGCAGCCTTTCCCGGTAGCGTGGTCGGCCACCCGGGGGGGCAACGTGTTCACCACCCATACCGCGGTGGCCGCGGGATTTGACTCCTTCCCGCCAGCCATGATCGCCCGTTATTTCCATTCCTATGCCGAATCGCTGGGCCTGAGCATGGACCAATTGCTTGCCCTGGGACGGACCGACCCCACCAGCCCTGACGAGCCATTCAATATGGCGCTACTGGCAACAAACGGAAGCACGCACATAAATGGGGTAAGCCGGTTGCACGGACAGGTCAGCCGGCGAATATTCCAGCCGATGTTTCCTCGCTGGCCTGAAAGCCACGTGCCGGTGGACCACATCACCAATGGGGTGCATGTACCTTCCTGGGACTCGGAAGAGGCGGACCGCCTGTGGACCCAGGCCCGGGGTGAAACGTGCTGGCTGGTCGTCGAGGACCTTACCGGTTACATTGAAAGCCTGAGCGATCTGGAAATATGGCGATTACGTGTTGCCGAGCGAAGGTCCCTGGTCGATTATGTGCGGCACCGCCTGAAACGCCAGCTTCAGCAAAACGGGGCCAGCGATGGGGTAAGCCGCGAGGCGGAACATGTTCTTGACGCCAACGCCCTCACCCTTGGTTTTGCCCGCCGGTTCACTTCTTACAAGCGTCCGAATTTGCTGCTGCATGACCCTCAGAGACTGCTTCGTATTTTGACCAATCCTGAGCGGCCGGTGCAAATAATTATCGCCGGCAAAGCGCATCCCCAGGACGAGGAGGGGAAACGGATGATACAGCAGTTCATCCGTTTTTCTAACGAGTCTGACAGTTGCCGCAAGCATATCGTTTTTCTCGACGATTATGATATGTCCCTGGCCAAGCACCTGGTCCAGGGTATCGACGTCTGGATGAATACCCCACGGCGGCCGTGGGAGGCCTGTGGCACCAGCGGAATGAAGGTCCTGGTCAACGGCGGCTTGAACTTTTCCGAGCTGGACGGGTGGTGGGCCGAGGCCTACTCCGAGGCCGTTGGCTGGGTCCTGTGCGGTTGCCGGGAGGATGTCGACCCACATGAAGATAGGACCGAAGCAGAAATGATGTACGATATCCTGGAGAAGGAAATCGCGCCGGAATTTTACGATAGGGATTCCCAGGGTATCCCCCACCGGTGGGCCGGGCGCGTCCGGGCGAGTATGGCCCAGCTAACACCGCAATTCAGCACCAACCGTATGCTCCAGGAATACGTGGAAAAAGTCTATTTACCAGCCTCTAAGAGGTTCCGCGACCGTACTGCCGACCGGGCGCGTCTGGCGCGGGAACTGCACGAATGGCGGACGAACACGGCGCACTACTGGGACAAGGTGCATTTCGGGAAAATGGAGGTAAGGCAGACGGACGGGTTGCTGGACTTCCAGGTATCGGTCTATTTAGGCGAGCTCGACAGTACCAACGTTAGAGTGGAGATCTACGCTGATCCTCTGGATGGCGCCGATCTCATCTGTCAACCGATGGGCAGAGGCCAGCAGCTTGAGGGCGTGCTCAACGGCTACCTTTACCAGGGCGCGGTGGAGACTCACCGCCCGGCCGGCCATTTTTCCCTGCGCATCGTGCCCTCCCATCCCCATGCCTGCATTCCTCTGGAGAACAAGCACATCCTGTGGCAACACTGATTCGCCCGCGTAGCGGCATGGCGCGCCGTGCCGGATGCCTCCTGAAGATCAACGCTATTATTTCCGCGGAAGATATCCGGTACCACAGGCGTCCCCGTCTGTGAGATATCGGGAGGCACAGGCCTGTGCCTATGAGATATCGGGTGGCACAGGCCTCTGTGCCTGTGAGACGATGTTTTCATTCACCTGTTGTGACACGCCTTCATGAGAAAAACGCTTGTCGGAAGTTTTGCCTGTGCCCTCAAGGGAATTCTTGCCACATTCAAGTCGGAGAGGAATTTCAGGATCCACGTTGTGGCGCTATGTCTGGTTGTCGCTCTTGGACTATATCTTAACCTCTCCACCCTGGAATGGGGTCTGATTACCTTCTCGATAGGACTTGTCTTGGTCGCCGAGCTTTTCAATACCGCTGTTGAGAGGGTGGGGGATGAAGTTGCCGGCGGCAAATACAGTCAAATGGTCAGAACGGCGAAAGATGCCTCTGCCGCCGCCGTATTGCTCTCTGCCTTGACCGCACTTGCTATTGGGACTCTCATTTTGTTCATTCCCCTGGTACAAAGGCTGATTTCCACTTTCCCCAGTCTTTCGCCAATCTGATCGCTCTTCTTGATTTCGGATTCAATTGACACTTGGAGGAACGGCTATTAGAATAGCCGCAGGTTACGAAGATACCGGCACACATTGTGGGAAGAATCACGCTCTTAACGAAACCCCAATGAACAAACGTCGCTATACGAAGATAATTCATGAGGACAAATATGTTGCCTTGGTGGATGTGGAAATGATTTACAGTGAAGAGGGATGGTCTCCCTACATTTCTCTGGATGACGCGTACAAACTGGATGACATCAGAGAAACCCTCAAACGGGGTGACGTCAAAACGGCCGCAAAACTCGCCAGGATTTACACACTAACGCCAGTATCGGTTTGATATTTGTCCGGCAAAAGCTTTCCCACCGGGCCCGTCATCGCTTTCTCGCAACTAACTCAACCACAGGGACCTCTAACGCTCCGGCAATCTTCTGGAGTGTGTCCAGCGACGGCTGGTGGTGCCCGTGCTCCAGTCTGCTCAGGTTAGGTCGCCTCATCCCGATTCTTTCTGCGAGCCTCTGAACGGAATAGCCTTTCTCTTGCCTCAATTGTCTTATTCGGCTACCTATTTGCCTTACGTTCGCGTTGGCATCCCCGGGTTGCTTTCCTTTGTAGAAGTCATATTGAGGTTCGCAATGGTATAAAACATCGTCCCAGGGAATCTCAAACGCATTCCCCGATTCCTGCCAGACCTTGATGTGGCTCCGGTCCCGGCTCAGCGACCATCTTACCACTGTCGTTGCATCAGCTTCCGGCAATTCGGAGATAGGCACAGCGTATGTCTTGCCGTTTTCCATCCACGCCAGGAAAGCTCTCAGGTCCTCGATGTACTTGACTCTGGCAAACCTTTTCCTCGAATCAGGGTCCAATTGCTTCTTTATCAACGAAGCAATCTTTTCGGCCGATAATCGTTTGCCGTCCAGGAACCTGGCATTCTGTGGCAACGGATGCAAGCGAAATGCATCCGAGATCCCGGAAACAAGGAACAGCCAGTCTTTTGACGACGCATTGGGAATGGTCAATAATGGCGCGGGCCAGCTATCCATGTCTCTTATTGAGGTATCAATCACATATAGACTGCAATCTCGCTCTTTGATCAAATCGTGAAGCCGCTGGCTGCGCCTGATAACCAAGTTAGAATCGATCAGTGCCCTTTGGACATTCTCAAGCCGGTTGCCCTCGGCTACCAGACAAGCCTTAAGTGGTGCAGCCTCGTCCTTTTTCCGTTCCGGTCCATTTATCGTAGTCATTGTTTCACTCCGGGTGCATAGCCCAATTTCACCAGCGCTTTCTTCAATTTGTCCGTAACTTCAAGACCGTCGAGCGCCGTCTGATTCTCGATGTCCCACCGGCCGATCTCCCTTTTTCCTTCCACTATGTGGACATGGTACGGTCTATGGTCGCCTTTATATGTAATAAAAACATAGCCGGCGAGCCTCTTTCGTCCCATGCAAATACTGCTACGGCTAATAGCGTATCATGAATGATACGACCAGTCAACACCCCCCAGCACAACCCAGGTTAGCAGGAATTTGGCTCCCCGGCGAGGATTCGAACCTCGAACCTTGCGCTCAACAGCCGCCTGCTCCACCGTTGAGCTACCGGGGAAAGAGCATTATTTTCGGTTCCCCAAGTTCAGAGTGATGACCTTGCGGTTAATCCGCTTCTGGCGGACCCGCTCCACCGTTGAGCTATCGGGGAACAGATTTACTTCAACCGTGAAAATTTTAACAAAAAAAAGGCCACAAGTAAATGACGGCGCGCGGCAGCTGAAGTTTCACCATAAGCCGGTTGGACTGCCTGCCGGGGAAAGGGCTACGAACT
>CAZFEA010000270.1:0-5124 GCA_964518085.1 uncultured Dehalococcoidia bacterium | reverse complement strand
TTAACGAAGTCCGGGTATAGCCGCTCGGCGAGTTCCCAGAAACAGGCTTCTCTCAGCAGGGCCACCAGGTTATCGCCTTCGAAAGAGCGCGCCAGCGGGCTGTAGAAAATGGGACTATCTTTGCGGTGGGTAAGGGCCGTGGCGTGGAACTTGAGGGTGCGTACCGCCCAGCCCATGTAGCCGGCCCATTCGGGGAAGAACGGCGCCGCGCCGAACTTGCTCATTTTTTCGGCTTCATCTGTCTCCCAGACACGCTCTCTGGTGTCAACGTAACCTTCGATAACCCATTCGGCTTCGGCGACGGCATAGGCCTCCTGGGTCCTGGCTTTGACCAGATTGACCGGGGAGTCCTGCAGTCTTCCCGCCACGGCCAGCTCATCGGTGCCCGAGGGCATGAGGCCGTGCAGCGTGCCGCCACCGCCGGCCACCAGGACCGCCGGAGGCGCGCCGATGTTGAGGGTTAAAGGAATAACGGCGCCGCGATGCTCCTTCAGGGCGAGGTCGCCGAAATGAGTGCCTCTCAGTGCCTTGATGCTGGCCCAGTCCTTGCCGCGGAAGTTCATGCGCTTGAAGGATACTTCCCTGCCGCCTTTGAAGAACTCACCGCCGACCAGGATGACGGCGCTGCCGAGGATGCGTCCGCCGTCCTTTTCAGTGTGCTTCAGAATGGGCAGGGTGGCCGGTATGTCCAGGTTTTCGGTGATCACCGTTTCCTGGCACGGCGCCGAGCTAACGATCTCCGGCGGCAAGGGATCAGTTATTGCCTGACGGCAAAGCAACTTGAATTCGCGGATATCCCGGGCGCCGAACAGCGTCGCCACCCGGGGCTTCTGACTGAAAATGTTGCCCGCGTCCCTGACGTGCGGATATCCCCTGATGTTTTCAAAAAGAAGGGCCGGCCCTCCATCCAGGGCCTTCTGGATGCCGGCTATCTCGTATATGGGGTCTACCTCCTGCGTTACGACCATCAACTCGCCGAGGGTCTTCAGGAAAGGTATGGCGCTGCGTAAGCTCTCTAGTTGCGGATTCACCAGGCTCACAGCTTGCCCTCTGCTTTCAACTTGCGACTAATATCCTGTACCAGGGCTTTTTTATCTATTTTCACGCCGCCGCCGACCATGGGCAGGCCCGCGGCTATTTCCAGCCGTTCGGGTATCTTGTACATGGCTATACCCTTGCTTTTCAGGTAAGCTGACATCTCATCAAAGCTGAAGTCTCTTCCTGGATGCGGGACGACATAGGCACAGGCCTTTTCCCCCATGACCGGGTCAGGCATGCCGACGATGGCCACTTCGGCGACGGCAGGGTGAGCGCTCAGCAGGCTTTCGATTTCCGAGGGATAGAGGTTCTGCCCGCCCCGGATGATAATGTCCTTCTTTCGCCCCGAAAGGACAAGGTTGCCCACGGCATCGAGGTGGCCGAGGTCCCCGGTCTTGAACCAGCCATCCCTGGTCCACGCCTGCCAGGTTGTTTCAGGGTCCATGTAGTATCCGCTGGCGCCGCTGGGTCCTGCACCCCAGATCTCCCCCACCTCCCCGGGCTTCACCTCTTGCCCGTTTTCAGCGACTATCTTGAAAACGGTACCGGCCTTACCCTTTCCTACGGTAAGGAATCGGGTTTCCCGCGAATCGGTTAGCTCGGGAATCATGGTGCCGCCAAAATCCGCGGCGCCGAGGCCGCTCATGATTGTGCCGCCCAGTTTGTCCTCTACCTCTACTGCCAGTTGATAAGGCAGGAAGGCGCCGGCATTCCACCAGAGCCTGACCGACCTCAGATCATAGTTCTTTCTCTCGGGATGGTTGACCATCATGGACCACATCGCCGGGACACCGCAGGCGACGGTCACTTTCTCTTCTTCTATTGTCTGGAAAGCGACACCGGCCTCGAAGTGCTCCAGCATGACCACTTTTGCGGCAGCCAGGGGCGCCCCGAAATAGACAACAGTATTTGCCCCCGCCGGGACAGAACCGAGAGACAATATTATATCATTTTCGGATAGCTACAGAGTCTCGATAAACCCCCGGCCCAGCCTCAACCTGGCGGCCATTGGATATTCCACGAACTTGGGAAAGCCAGTGGTCCCGGTGGTATGGTTTATGAGGGATACCTCGTCAGGTGGGTAGGCGCGGTCTTTGAGGTAACCGGCCGGATACTCCTTCTCGACCGGGCGGCCCAGCATAGCCGCCAGGGAGATGGTCCCTGAGGGCGCCGACTTGCCAGTGACTATTATGTGTTTCAACCAGGGGGCTGATGGCTGTAGCTCTTTGATCATCGCCAGGTAATCGAAGTCGCGGAATTGCAGCGGAATGACGATGCCCCGCGCTTTGACCCGGCCCAGGATGTGTTCCATCTCCCGGTGCCGGAGGTTCCTCAGCACCGGCAGACAGAGCACGCCGGCCTTCTCGCAGGCCACCCGCAGCAGAGGAAGCTCAGCGCAGTTGGATAGCTGGATGACAAGAACGTCGTCCTTCTGGAAACCGAGTTTGCTGAAACCCAGCGCCAGCCTGTCTATGGCCTGCCTCGCCTGTCGCCAGGTAAAGCGGCTCTGGCTGTCGACCACGGCCTCTCTGTCCGGAAGGCGTTCGGCGTTGTGGTCCCATACGTCCGAAAGGGACACCGGCAGCCATTCCCCACAGTCATAGAGCTGCCGGACCATGTCCGGGGCATATCGAGTGGGTGCAGTCATGACAATACCAATCAAAAATCAAAATGGAAAACGAAAAATGCAAAATGACAGATCAAAATGCAAAAACAGGCGCCAGGCAACAGGCGCTAGCCAGTAGAGGTGCTAATGCCCGGCGCCTGTTGCCTGTTGCCTACTCTTCTCCCTTCCACCGGTTCACCAGGCCGTGGTCGAGCCCGAACAGGTCCATGGCCCGGCCGACAATGTGGTTGACGAGGTCATCAATCGTCTTGGGTTTGCTATAGAAATTGGTCACCGGGGGAAGGATGACCGCCCCCATCTCAGTGAGCTGGACCATGCTCCTGAGATGCCCCAGGTGAAGCGGCGTTTCCCTGACTACCAGTATCAGCCGTTTCCGTTCCTTCAATGTTACGTCGGCCGCGCGGACGATGAGGTTTTCCGAATAAGAATGGGCCAGGGCGCCCATGGTCTTGATGCTGCACGGTATGACGATCATGCCGTCCCGCCGGAAAGAGCCGCTGGCCAGGGCGGCGCCGATATCCTTGTTATCATAGACATGGTTTGCCAGCTTTTCCACGTCTGAAACTTTGTAGTTGGTTTCGTACTCGATGGTGCGGGCGGCTGAATTTGAGATCACCAGGTGCGTCTCTACATTGCCGGCTTTCTTCAGCACTTCAAGGAGCCGGATGCCGTAAATGGCGCCTGAGGCTCCGGAAATAGCCACTATCAAGATCATGGTTATACCTTCCCCTCGGCCTTTAGCTTTTCGACGATATCGGCCTTCAGGACTTTCTTGTCGATTTTCTGGTCGGCTGCCAGCATGGGCATTTTCTCCAGAATCTCCAGGCGTTCCGGTATCTTGAACGGGGCCAACCCCTTCTCCTTCAAGTATCCAGACAAATCGTCGAAGACAAACTTCTGACCGGTTTTGGGCACCACATAGGCGCAGGCCCTTTCAACCATCTCCGGGTCAGGCATGCCGACCACCGCAATGTCGAGCACCTTGGGATGGGTCAGCATGAGCTTTTCGATCTCGATGGGATAGATGTTCTGGCCCCCGCGTTTGATCATTTCCTTCTTCCGGCCTACGATGACCAGGTTGCCGTCTTCGTTGATTTTTCCCAGGTCGCCGGTGCGGTACCAGTTGTCACGGGTCCAGGCCTCCCAGGTTGCCTTGTCGTCCTTGTAATAACCGCCGACGCCAGCCGGTCCGGTCCCCAGTAACTCGCCCACTTCGCCCCTGGCCACTTCCTTTCCGTTGTCGTCCACTAGTTTCAATTTCGCCCCCCAGCACGGCTTTCCCGCGGTCAGGACCCGCACTTCAATGGGATCGTCCAGACTGGCGTTGGTGGCGCAGCCGAAATCCACGGCGCCGTAGGCCTGGACCACCTTGCCGCCCACCGTTTCCTCAAGCTCTTTGACCAGTTGGAATGGGGGCGTGCCGGCGGCGCAGTACCAGGCGCGCACGGTCATGTCATATTTTTGCCGGTTGGGATGCCTCAATATGCCCGCCAGCATGGTCGGGACCAGGCCGGTCACGGTAATCCTCTCACGGTCGATAAGCTTCAGGGCCTCCTCAGTATCGAAGTGTTCCATCATTACCACCCGGGCCCCGACCATGGCCGCCGCCCAGTATACGATAATGTTCGGCCCGCCGGTTGCCGGAGACAGCGCCCCCACCACGTCATTCCGGTTCATCTTGAGAACGT
The DNA here is from genome assembly GCA_964518085.1 of uncultured Dehalococcoidia bacterium. GTDB lineage: Bacteria > Chloroflexota > Dehalococcoidia > JACQUA01 > JACQUA01 > JACQUA01. The sequence continues at coordinate 771 of CAZFEA010000270.1, read as the reverse complement.
GTACCTGGCCCTCGCACAGGTTGCGCCTGGCTACGGCCGGTATCTGTACAAACTTGGGAAAGCCGGTGCTGCCGGAGGTGTGGCTGATCCACGAGGTTTCCCTGGGATCGAAGGTAAATTTCTTCAGATAGTCGGCGGGGTATTTGTTTTCCAGGGGCTTTTGCCGCATTTCAGTTACCGAGACGCAACCGGGCGGGACGCTGTCTCCGGCTACAAGAATGTGCTGGAGCGCGGGCAAGGACGGGCGGATATCCTGGACCATCTGGTGATAGTTGAAGCCACGGAATTCCAGGGGGATAACGATCCCCCTGGCGCCGGTAAACTTGACTATGTATTCCATCTCTTTGTGGCGCAACGTCCTGAGCACGGGGGCGCAGATGATGCCGGCCTTCTCGCACGCAAGGCGCATGAGGGCCAGTTCCACAGAGTTTGGTAACTGGACCACCATCACCTCATCCTTCTTGAAACCCAGTTCAAGCAGCCCCAGGGCGAACCGGTCGATCCATTGCTTGGCCTGGGCCCAGGTCAGCCTGCGCTGCGAATCACAGATGGCTTCGCTGTCGGGAAAGTCCCGGGCGTTGTTGTCCCAGACCTCGGGCCAGGAAATGAGGGTCCACTGGCCCGTTCGGAGATACCCATCCATCATTTCGGGGGTATAGCGGTTGGCAATAGCCATTGGGAATTATCCTCCAGCGAGTGTTTCGTTTACCGGTTGCGGAAGATGAGATTAACGAATATAGATAATTAGTACGGCAATGTCAAATCAGTAGA
>CAZFEA010000269.1:0-5130 GCA_964518085.1 uncultured Dehalococcoidia bacterium | reverse complement strand
ACGTTCTGTGCTTCTGCCTTCTGTCTTCGGGCGCGCGGGTCCGCCTCTGGCGGACGCCACTACTGGCTACAGTCTTCTCTTAAGAGGCCGGTTCATTGATGATATAACCGGTCTTGGGAACGGTGGAGATCAGCTTGGGCTTGCTGGGGGTGTCTTCCAGCTTGTATCGCAGCCTGGAGACCCAGGTGCGCAGCAACTGGACATCATTACGGTACTCGGGTCCCCACACGCGGGACAGCAGCTCTTCGTATGGCATCAAGCGGCCGGCGTTATGTGCCAGTTCACTCAACAACAGCCATTCGATCCGGGTGAGATATTTTTCCTGTCCTTTGACGGTCACGTTATGACGTTTGAAGTCGATCGTGGCGCCGCCGAGGGAAAATGTTTCCACCATCGGGATGTTCTTGTCCGGTTTGAAGCGCCGCCGCACGGCTTCGATCCTGGCAACCAGCTCATCAGGGTTAAAGGGTTTGGGCAGATAGTCATCGGCCCCCATCGATAGCCCTTGTATCTTATCACCGTTGGCCCCTTTGGCGCTGAGGATAATCACCGGCACCGGAGAAAAAGTCCTCAACTGTTTGAGCATGTCAAAGCCATTCATCTTGGGCATGAGCAGGTCGAGAACAATAAGATCAGGCTCCTGGGTATGCACTACTTCCAACGCCTCTACCCCGTTGGTGGCGGTAACAACTTCATAGCCGCTCAGTTTGAGCTTGGCTTTGAGAAAGTTCAATATCCGGGCTTCGTCATCTACGACCAGAACTCGACAGGCATTCTTCGTCATTCGATTATTTTCCCTTATAGTGTCCTATGACGAACAATGATAAATCAATACGCGTTGGGATGTCAAGGTGAAACAATCCGTATTAGCCCCTAGTATCCGGTACGTAATAACACCTAATATCTGAGGCGAGACCGGTCGGCTGTTGGGACAGGGGCACGCTGCCGCGCGCCGCTACCGACTGTTCAGAATGTTCCGGCTGTCTTATAATATAGTCACTCCACGGCAGCGTCATTGAAGGTCATGAATCACTGGACTGAAGACAAAGGCGAGGTCCTCCGCTCCCTCGAAACCACCCGCACCGGGCTGTCTCCGGACGAGGCCCAAAAAAGACTCCTGAAACACGGGCCCAACCGCCTGGAAAAGCCCAGGGAAATCACCTTTTGGGGGGTGTTCAAGGAGGAGTTTACCGAGCCTATGATCCTTCTTTTGCTGGTGGTGGGGTTTGTCTATTTCATCTGGGGAGAAACAAGAGACGCCGTCACCATCATGGTCATTGTTTCCCTGCTCGTCTTCGTCGAAATAGGCACGGAATACCGGGCGAAGAAGTCGGTAGCTGCGTTGAGAAAGCTGACCCCGTCAACCGTTCCCGTGCTTCGGGCAGGCCGGCGACTCACGGCGGCGGCGCAAGAGATCGTCCCCGGTGATATTCTCCTTCTCGAGGTTGGTGAAAGGATGCCCGCCGATGCCAGGTGCCTGGAAAGCTTCGGACTCGAGGTGGACGAGGCGCCTCTGACCGGTGAGTCTACCCCCGTCGCCAAGGAAGATGTGGTCATGCCCGAGACGACGCCCCTTGCCGACAGGCGCAATATGCTGTTCGCCGGCACCACTATCACCCGGGGTAAGGGAACGGCGGTGGTCACAGCCACCGGCATGGAAACGGAACTGGGCAGGATCACCGGCCTGGTCACCGAGGCCAAAGAGCCTAAGACGCCTCTACAACTGGCGATGAAGCAACTGGCGGGAGTCCTGGTATGGGTGGCAGTTGTTTTCAGTGCGGTTATCCCATTGATCGGCTGGTTGCAGGGCAAAGACCCGAGGGCCATGGTATTGACCGGACTGTCAATGTCTTTTGCCACCATCCCGGAAGAGCTGCCCATAGTTATTACCATGGTCCTCGGCGTTGGCGCCTACGCCATGTCCAGGAGGAACGTGCTGATCAGGCGACTGAAGGCGGCGGAAACCCTGGGAGGCGTTACCGTGATCGCTACCGACAAGACGGGCACCATCACCGCCAACCGGTTGACCTTGACCAGGATAGCCACTGATGGGAATGCACGGCTATTTTCGGTTGAAAAGCCGGAGGCGAGCGACGTGGCGCTGGTCCGGATCGGGGCCCTGACCTCCTGTATGGGCGAAGCCGGGACAAGCGGCTACCCGCGGGACCCGGTGGAGCAGGCCATGCTTCAGGCGGCGAAGCAGGCTGGAATTCCCATGGCCGATCTGGAAAGGTCCTATTCGCTGAAGAAGGAGTTTAGCTTTGATAATAATCGCAAGCTGATGTCGGTAACCTGCCAGTCGGACAGCGGCGGCCACACGTTCGTGAAGGGGGCCCCCGAGGCGGTCCTGGAAAGAAGCTCCCGGATACTCCACAACGGCGCCGAGGCGCCCAAGACTGAGAGGGACGAACAGGCAATACGCCAGCAGGTTGAAAGCATGGCCGGAGAGGCCATGAGGCTAATTGGCCTGGCCTACAAACAGGTGCCGGATGCCGCCTCGGTCTCACAAGAGGAAGCGGAAAACGGACTGGTTTTCGCTGGGATCGTGGGGCTCGCTGACCCGCTACGCCCCGGGGTAGAAGAGGCCCTGGAAGAAATAACGGCCGCCGGGGTGAAGACGGTGGTAATATCCGGTGATCATCCCTTGACCGTTGAGAAAGTGGCCGCTCAAGCAGGGATCGCCACGGGGGAAAAGGCCATTACCGGGGGTGAAATCGACCGCATGACTGATGAGGCCCTGCAAGAAGAACTATCGAAGGCCTCGCTTTTTGCCCGGACGACGCCTGACCAGAAATTGCGCATAGTCACCAACCTGAGGAGAATGGGGCATGTTGTTGCCGTCACCGGAGACGGGATCAATGACGCGCCGGCGCTCAAGAGCGCCGATATCGGCATTGCCATGGGACAATCGGGCACCGAGGTAGCGAGGGAGACCGCCGACATGGTGTTGAGGGATGATAGCTTCATTTCCATAGTGGCCGGAGTGAGGGAAGGCAGGAAGATCTACGACAACCTGAAAAAGGGTATCGGCTATTACCTGTGCGTTAAGGTAGCCCTGGTCCTGAGCTTCGTGGTGGCCCTGGCGGTGGGGGTACCGTTTCCCTTTGCGCCCATACAGATAATCCTGCTTGAGCTATTCATGGACCTGGCGGCTTCAGCAACTTTTGTGGCAGAACCGGTTGAACATGACGTTATGCGACGGCCTCCGCGGTCCCCGCGGGAACGGTTCGTGGGCCGCACCATGCTCCAGCAAATAGCCGTTGGCTCCCTGGGCCTGGCCGGAGCGGTAATGATCAACTATCTGGTTGCCTTGAACCTGAACCAGGACGTGGTCCAGGCCGAGGTCCAGGCCCAGACCCTGGCTTTCGCCACCTGGCTTATCGGTCACGTCTTCCTGGCGTTTAACATGCGTTCCCGGAGGGAACCACTGTGGAAGATCGGGTTTTTCAGCAATCGCGTTATGTTGCTCTGGGCGGGAGCCGTCCTGGCCTTTATTATCGTGGTAACCGGCGTGCCGGTGATCCAGGCGGCGGTAAAAGTGACCTCACTCGATGCACGCAGTTGGGCCATGGCGCTGGCAGTGCCGTTTGTAACCACCTTCTGGATGCAACTGGGAAGGGGAAATGGTACCGGCACGCTGCCGCGTGCCAGGGCAGGGCAACACGAGGTACCCGATGAACCTGCAGCGGGCCGCAGCCGGTAGTCTCTTCCGTGTCTTGAACCTTGAATCCTGAATCTTTAGTCTCAACCAGAACCCGCGCCGCCTTGAGGGGATATAACCGGATCGCCCCGGTCTATGACCTGATGCTCAGCCTTGCCGAGCATGCCGGCTTGCACAAGTGGCGGAAGTTGCTATGGAGCAAAGCTGAAGGAAGACACATCCTCGAACTGGGGTTCGGCACCGGCGCCAGTATTCCGGATTACCCGCATGGCGCGCGCATCGTTGCCATGGACTTCAGCGAAAAAATGCTGGCGCGAGGCAAGGAAAAGGCCATGAAGGCAGAAACGAAGGCCGGTCTGCTGCTGATGGATGTGGAACACCTGGGATTCAAAAACAACGCCTTCGATTGTGTGGTCGCGTCGCTGCTTTTCTGTTCGGTACCTGACCCGGTGAGGGGGCTGGAGGAGGCAAAGGGCGCACTCAAGCCCGGGGGCAAGCTGGCCCTGCTGGAACACGTGATCAGCGACAATGCCTTTTTGGCGCGCCTGATGGACTGGACCAACCCGCTGGCCCTCCGGACCATAGGGGATAACATAAACCGCAGGACGGTAGATAATGTAGCCAGGGCCGGTTTCTCCCTGGAAAAGGTGACTCGCCTGAGCCATTTATTCCGACTGATCGAGGCCAGGAAGCCCACATTTTGATTCTTGATCTCGTTAGTGTCCCGCCAGGAAGTTACGCAACCCGTCCTTCTCAATGCGCCCCCAAAGGTTGAAACCGCCGTCGATCACTATCACCGGGATCTGGTATTTGTACCGCTCATAGATGGCCGGGTCGGACAGGATATTCACCTCGGTCACCTTGAGGAGAAACTCCTTCGCCAGCTCGACAAGAACATCCCTGGCATCATCGCACAGGGGACAATTCGGCCTGGTATAGAAGAAAACAGAGCGCTTGGTTTCCGGAAGCGGTGACAAAGCCATCAATACTCTTAATGCCATGCCGAACGATAGCCGGTACCAACAGGCGGCCCTGCCCATGCCGCCTACTGGCCCCGGCACGCGGCAGCGTGCCGCTACTGACTGGTGTCTACTCCGGCGTTTCGGCCACGGCGGCCAGTCGCAGCTTCCGGCCCTTCCGGGCAAAAATGACCGCCAGGCTGATCGCCGAAGCTATCACACCGAGCAGGGCTAGAAGCTGTGCCTGCTGGAAGCCGAAGAGTATGATGTCCTCATGCCGGATGAACGTCAGCATGAACCGCCCGGTGGAATACAGGCCGACATAGATCGGGAACAGGGCGCCGACCCATTGCTCGTTCTTACGCAGTTTCCAGATGAGTCCCAGGATGGCCAGGTTCCATAGCTGTTCGTAGACCGGATAGGGGTGAGTGGGAATACCCACGTATTCCCGGGCGATCATCGCATTTTCATTATAGATAAAGCCCCAGGGCAACGAAGTCGGGCCTCCAT
>CAZFEA010000268.1:0-5141 GCA_964518085.1 uncultured Dehalococcoidia bacterium | reverse complement strand
CTTTCAGGATATTGCTTTCCTCTTCGATCCAGGCGATGCTGCCGCCGCCGGCGCCGATGGAAGTAATATCCACCATCGGGATGGAGATGCGGTACTTGTCAAAAACCGGGGTGCTGAACTCGGTCTCCCCCTTGATCACCAGGCCCACATCGAAGCTGGTGCCGCCGACATCACTGGTGATCACGTTGTCGTAACCGGCGGCCGCGGCCAAAATCCGGGAAGCGATGGCCCCGCCGACCGGTCCCGAGGCCAGGGTGGTCACCGGTTTGAGACAGGCTTCCTTCGCCGACATGAAACCGCCCATGCTCTGCATTATGACCAGGGGATTCTTCAATCCATTCCCGGTCAGTTTCTTGTCCAGGGCGTCGAGATAGGTCGAGGTGCGCACCCCGAGGTAAGCATTCAGGGCGGTGGTGGCGCCTCGCTCGTACTCCTTGATTACCGGCGCCAGTTCGGAAGAAATGCTGACAAAAAGGTTGGGGTGCTGCTTCTGGATGATCTCCTTGACCCGGATTTCGTGGCCCGGGTTCATGAAGGACCACAAGAGGTTGATGGCGATCGCCTGGACGCCCTGGGCCGCCAGTTCAGCTACCGCTCTGGCCACATCGTCTTCGTTCAGTTTGATAAGGACGTCGCCCCTGTAGTCGACGCGCTCGGTCACTCCTCTTATCAAAGAGCGCGGGATAATGGGTACAGCCTTGTCCAGGCTGGCGATATCGGTGATCTCGCTTTCGCTCAACCCGGCCACTTTCTGGTGGATGCGGCCTATGAGGAGGGTATCTTCATGCCCCCTGGTGGTGATGAAACCGGTCTTCGACCCCGTCCTGGTAATCAGGGTATTGGTGGCGACGGTGGTGCCGTGGCCGAAGATGTTGACCTGACCGAGAAATTGGGAAAGCGGCAGGCGCAGCACGGCGGCCGCTTTTTCCGCGGCATTGAGTACCCCCTGGGAAAAGTCTTTAGGTGTGGAAGGGGCTTTGGTGGTGAAGATCTGGCCGTCCTCGCCGATGACCACGCAGTCGGTGAAGGTGCCGCCGGTATCTACGCCAACGGTGTAGGTCATGATGCCTCCAGCTAATGCTAATCACACAAAAGGCGAGTAATGATATAACAAAAGTGGCCGCGGATACAAGCCGGAAGGGACGAAGTAGACAGTGGACAGTAGTCAGTAGCCAGTAGCCAGTAGCGGCACGGCGTGCCGTGCCGCTCGGACACAGGCAGGACGCCTGTGCCACCCGTAGCCGCGGGCCGTTGGCCCGCTCTTGCATTGCCGGTGATCCGAATGGAGCCCGGGAGTCCCGCGTTGTACAAAAAACATGTATGAATTAGCCAATTCCGTCCTGGTCAATCTGAGGGCGGGCCAGCGGCCCGCGGCTACGGACAATCAGTCCCTTTTGCTCAATTTGAGGGCGGGCCAACGGCCCGCCAGTACGGTGCCGGGTGGTCCGGTAAGGGAACCTCGCCGCTACGGTTGGCTTACGATGGCCACCTTGTGAATCCGGTACTGCCAGAGGGTAATCGCGGCCAGGGCAGCCGCCCCGGCGAGGTCGAAAGCCCAGAAGGGCGTGATCAGGCTTATTCCAGCGCCGATCAGCAGCAACCGTTCCGGCCAGGCGGCTCTTTTCAACAAATAGCCCTCGATGCCTGCGGCCAGAGCGATGACGCCCAGGATAGCGGTGATAGCTTCCAGAGCAACGGTCGCCGGATTTCCAATAAGAAGAAGACCCGGGGAGTACATTATCATGAAGGGCACGAAATAGGCCACCGCCGCCAGGCGCATGGCCTGCCATCCCGTTTTCATGGGGTCCGACCGGGCAATGGATGAGGTGACATAGACCGCCGGCATAAAAGGGGGAGTGATGGTAGAAAGACCGCCAAAATAGAAAATGAACAGGTGCGCCTGGATGGGCAGCACCCCGAGCCCGGTCAATGCCGGAGCCACCAGGATAACCAGCATGATGTAGCAGACGATTTCGGGGAGGCCCAGGCCCAGGACGAGAGATGTCACCGCCGTGAGCACCAGCAGTATCAACACGCTGCTCCCGGACACATCTACCAGTAGCTGGGACAGGTTGATGCCCAACCCGGTAAGATTGACCGCTCCGATGATGATACCCGACGTGGCGCAGGCCACGGCAATCATCAACGTACCCCGGGTGGTATTTTCCAGGATGGCAACCGCCCGTCTCCAGCCAATGCGGGTCTCTTTCCGGAGCATGGCCAGGATTACCAGCGATAGGCTGGCGTAGAGCCCGGAGGTAATGGGACTGAACTTGGCTACGAACAAAAAGTATACCAGGACAGCCAGCGGCAACAGGTGGAGAGAACCCTGGCGCAGCGTCCGGCCCAGGGGCGGCAGGTCTGTCCCGGGTATCCCCTTTATTCCCAGCGTGGCCGCCCTGAAATCGATTTGCATATACAGGCCCAGAAAATACAGAAGAGCCATCAGCAATGCGGCCATGGCCACCGCGGCGTAGGAAATGTTCAGATATTCGGCGATAATGAAAGCTACCACACCCATGATGGGGGGCATGAACTGCCCTCCGGTGCCGGCCACGGCCTCAACGGCGCCGGCAAAAGGCGGGTGGTAGCCGATCTTCTTCATCAAAGGAATGGTTATCACCCCCACCGTAGCCGAGCTTACCACTGGACTGCCGGTCACCGTTCCGAAAAAGGCGCTGGCAATTACCGCCACCTTGGCCGGGCCTCCGCGAACGGCGCCGGCGATGGAGTTGGCCAGTTTGATAAACCAGTCGCCGGTGCCCACAATAAGCAGCAACTGGCCGAACAGGATGTAGACCAGGATTATCCCCGAGGCGATGCCCAGGGGCAGGCCGAAAAGACCGGCTTTCTGGATGTACAGGGTGCCAACGATCCTTTCCAGGGAATAGCCACGTCCCCCCAAAAGGCCGGGAAACAAGTAGGTAAACTTGGTGTGGAAGATGAAAGCCAGGGCAAATATGACCAGCGTCCAGCCCAGCAACCGCCTGGTGGCCTCGAGCACCACCAGCATGGCCATGACCGCCAGGACTACTTCCAGGGCGGTCGGAGCAGCCTCGTGCCAGCGTATGGCTTCAAAGAAAAAGGTGACATAGGCCATGCTTACGGCCCCCGCCAGGGCCAGCAAGATGTCATGCCACGGCGCCTGTCCCCTGGTGCGCCCTTTTCGAGCGGGGACCTGCAAGAAGGTCACTACCAGCACCAGTCCCAGGAAAGAGGCCAGGTATACGCCTTCATCAAACCAGATATTGAGCCGTCCAAACCCTCCGACCAGATAAAATATGGCGTAGACCGGGATAAATACGCTCAGGGCCCTGGCCGCCGTTCCCAGCAACCCGGATGCGCCTCTCAGGTTTGATCCTCCCAGCTCATCTCCGTCAGCCAGGGCTCTTTGCAGGTCTTCCTTGTTGGTCATGACGTGTCAGGTAACAGGCGACAGGTGACAGGTTACAGGCATCAGGCGCCAGGAGCCGACCGAAACCGTAGGGGCGAACCTATGTGTTCGCCCGCGGGCAGACACGCAGGTCTGCCCCTACGGGATACGTGGCCCTATGCAACTAGCTACCAGTTCCCGGTACCCGGCGCCTACTTCCCTTCCTGCATCAGCTTATTGTTCATCGCCTCGTGTTCGCCGGTCCAGACGCCTCTTTCCTTGAAGTACTTGATGGCGCCGGGGTGGAACGGCATCACCGGGTAGGTTATCGCGTTTTCCAGGGTCCACTCGCCGAAGGTAGGATCGATGGCTTTCAGTTCAGCCTGCTTTTCGATCAGGGTCTTCACCACGGTGTATGCCAGGTCTTCGGATACGTCCGCGCGGGTGTAGAAGGTCATCGGCAGGCCATATGTCGAGGTAGCCGTCTTGGCGCCGATCGAGCCGGCCGGCACGGTCAGGGGCTTTATGAATGGAATTTCGTTCTGGATCTTCTGTTTGACCGCTGCCTCCTGGGAAATGGGGATAATGAAGGCGCCCTTGGCCCTTTCGATTTCTTCCATCCTGGCCCTGGCGACCACTTCACCTACCCAAGCATCGACTTTGCCTTCGATCAAATCCGGGGCGAGTTGCTGCGGCCCGGAGTATCCCAGGGCGGTCAGGTCATTGAAAGTCATCCCATAGGCGCCCAGCACGGCTTTGGAATACACCTCCAGGGCCGGAGCCACGGGCCATCTGACATATACCTTCTTCCCTTTCAGGCCGGGGATGGTCTTTATGCCGGATTGGGACGTGGTGGCGAAACCGAACACCAGGGCATGGCCGGTCATGAGCTGCCGGATTTCCTGTTTGCCGATATCCGAGAAAATACCCTGCCCGCGATAGGCCTGCCAGATCGCCTGGGCGTCGTTCTGGCCCAGCTCGATCTCTTTCTTTCTCATTAAGTCAATTTGGGGTCGCGCGGGGCCGACCGGTTCAACGTTCACATCGAAATTGGTGTATTTCTTGAGTACTGAAGCCTGGGCCACTGCCAGATTGTAGGGAAGTGTCGGCGGTCCCAGGGTACCATAGGAAATCCGCACCGCGCCGGCTTTCGGCTCCGGTGTCGGAGCCTTGGCTTTTGGGGCGGGGGTCGTCGGCGCCGCCGCAGGCTTGGGCTTGGTTGCCGCCGGTGATGGAGCTTGAGTTTTGGCTGCGGGAGGCGCTGTCGGCGCAACCGTTGTCGCCCTGACCTGGGGCGCTGGCGACGGCGATGGGGATGGTGTTGGTGCCGGCTTGCAGGCGGCAACGACCAGCGTGGCCACCAACAACAGGATTGTAGCGAGCAGAGTTCCCTTTTTCATCGTTTCCTCCTTTGTTTATGCGTACCCTCTCCCTTGACTCACCTTGATCCTCTCCCCCAGGGGGCGAGGCAATATGCGCCCGGCCTTTATCCCCGGGTCCGCCTGGCCTCGTAGGGTGAGGCTTTGTAAGTGGAAAGGTCTTCTTTGAGAAACTCGATTATCCTTATTCCGATCGGCCTGGGCTCGATCCAGTCGGCGGCATTCTTGAGCCACAGCGTGTCTATGCCCGGCCCCTCCTTGAAGGGCCGGTAAATTACCGCCCGGACCAACTGGCGCTCCAGCGTTTCCCGGTTGAAGATGGGCACCTCTATGGGCTGGCCCTGTTCTATCTCCCTGGCAAATCCTTCGAGGTAACGAAGGGGGACTTC
>CAZFEA010000267.1:846-5163 GCA_964518085.1 uncultured Dehalococcoidia bacterium | reverse complement strand
CCCTCTCCCGTCGAGGGAGAGGGGAACCGCAATTCCGTGAAATGGCCATTTTCATGCCCTGGTGATGCTCGCTGGCATGGGCGATTGCTTCGAACCCACTGGGCTCCCGCCGCTCGCTCAAACCACTGCTGGCGCAGCAGCTCGCCGCTACTGACGGCTGATGATTGTTGCCTCCGCCCTCATGTCGCCGCGTGATACTCGTGTCCTGGCAGTTCGTAGGGCGAGCCAGCGGCTCGCGGCTACGCGGTGGCGGCGCCCCAGCCTGTTACCTGTTACCTGTTACCTTGACCCCTCCCCGGCACGGGCACCGTGCTGCTACGCCCCACCCGCGCTCCGGCACGGGTCCGCCCCAGGCAGATGCTGCTACGCCCACCCCCCAGATCACACCGGCTTGCCATCGCCGGAGACGCATACCGGCGGCGCGATCGTCTCCGGCGCCCGTTTCCTCTCCTCCAGCACCGCCTGCGCCGCCGCCAGCCGGGCAACTGGTATCCTGGGCGCGCTGCAGCTAACGTAGCTGACCCCGACCCGGTGGAAGAACTTTATGGACCGCGGTTCGCCGGCGTGCTCGCCGCAGACCCCGATCTCCAGGTCGCCCTTGACTTGCCTGGCCCAGTTTATGGCCAGTTCCATCAGGCGGCCGCCGCCCTTAATATCTATGACCTCGAAGGGATTGTCCTGCAGAATGCCGATCTCCAGGTAAGTGGTAAGATACTTCTTCTCGGCATCTTCGCGGCTGAACGAGTAGACCGCCTGGGTCAGGTCATTGGTGCCGAAGGAGAAGAAATCGGCCACCTCGGCCAGCTTGTCCGCCCTCAGGCAAGCACGTACCGTTTCCATCATCACGCCAACTTTCAAAGTCGGGTCTTTGATGTATTTACGGACGTAGAGCAGCTCCTGGAGGGTGATTACCTGGGGGATCATGACCGCCACATTCGCCGGCACCTCGGAACGCGCCTCGAGAATGGCATCGATCTGCATCTGGTATATTTCAGGGTTGGTCACGCCCAGCCTGACGCCCCGGTGCCCCAGCATGGGATTGACCTCTTTCAACTGGTGAATGCGTTTCTTGACCTCCGGGTCCCTCGTGTCAGCCTCGGAGGGCAGGAATTCATGAAGTGGAAGGTCGAGCAACCTGATTATGACCGGTCTTCCCCTGAGCACCTTAAAAATGGCCTTGAAATCTTCCGTTTGCAGCTCCCGCAACTTACCCAGGGCTTCACTCCTCTGAATGGCAGTGCCGGCCAGGATATACTCCCGGATGGCCATCAGCCGCTCGGGAGCGTTGAATTGCCTTTCGGTCCGGCAGAGCCCGATACCCTCCGCCCCGAATTCCATAGCCTTCAGGATCATGTCGGCGGTATCTGCATTGGCCCTGACCCCCAGCCGCCTCACCTTGTCGGCCCAGGACAGCAACTCGGACATCTCTCCAGTGACCTCGACCTCGACGAGCGGCAGCGACCCGAGGTACAGCTTGCCGGTGTTGCCGTCGAGGGTTACCTCGTCGCCCTTGTGCACCAGGTGCCCCCGGGCCTCAAAACAGCCTCGCGCCAGGTCGATCTTCACTTCCTCTGCCCCGCAGACACAGGGTTTGCCCATGGCCCGGGTAACAATGGCGGCATGGGAAGTCAGTCCCCCCCGGGAGGTCAAAACGGCATCGGCCGCGGCAATGCCCTGGATGTCATCGGGACTGGTCTCCGGCCTGACCAGGATAAGCCTTTCGTTTTTCTTGGCCATCCTGACGGCTTCCGCCGGCTCGAACACGACACGCCCCGAGGCCGCCCCGGGGGCGGCCACCAGCCCCTGGGCTATCGGCGCCGCCGCCTCGGGCGATTCGAGCCTCTTATACAGCAGCGCCCGCAGGTCCTCGGCGGTCACCCGCAACAGGGCCTCTTCCTGAGTGAGGATTCCCTCTTTGGCCATGTCTACGGCGATCTTGACCGCAGCCTCGCCGCTCCGTTTGCCACTGCGGGTTTGCAGCATGTAGAGGGTGCCGGATTCCACGGTGAACTCGATATCCTGCATATCCTTGAAATGCTTTTCCAGCTTGTCTGCCAGCAGTTCGAGCTCGTGGTATGCCTGGGGCAACTGGCGGCGCATCGCTTCCACCGGCTCCGGCGTCCTGGCCCCCGAGACCAGGTCTTCGCCTTGCGCCTGTCCCAACCATTCCCCGAAAAGTCCTTTCTGGCCCTTGCTCGGGTTGCGGCTGAATACCACCCCGGTGCCAGACTGTTTGTCCCGGTTGCCCATGACCATAGCCTGTATTATGCAGGAGGTCCCCAATTCCGCCGGGATCTTGTTCAGCCTGCGGTATTCCACCGCCCGCAAATTGTCCCAGGACTCAAAAACGCGCTTGGCCGAAGATATCAGCGTCGCCTTGTCCGCCACGTTGAGGATGGTATCCATCATACCCGGCATGGAAACCGGGGCCGAAGACCGGACGGAGACCAGCAGACCGTCGCCCAGGCGCTTCCCCATCTTCTTTTCCAGCCTGGCGACTGCCTGCTCAATTTCCTTCATCGGCAATTCGCCGGTCTTATGGTAGTGCCGGTATGCTTCAATGGAAATCACGAACCCCGGGGGCACCGGCAACCCGAGCCTGGTCATGGTTACCAGGTTGCCTCCTTTGTTGCCCAGCAACATCTTGTCCTCTACGCCTTCGTCAAAAAAATATATGTTGGCCATGGTACACCTCCACGTAGCGGTTAGCGATTTGCGATTAGCTATTAGCGATTAGCAATTAGCAATTGGCAATTGGCTATTAGCGGTTAGCCGCTAGCGACTGGCTGTTGGGCAGTTTTCCCTCTTGCCTTTTGCCTTTTCCCTTTTCCCTTTTGCCTGTTACCTGCAGCTATCCTCTTTTCCCTTTTCCCTCTTCCCTTTTGCCTGTTACCTAAATGTTCTCCCTCTGGAACCGCCCCTTGTACCCCTCGCCGGCGGCGCCGGTCAACCGGAAGAAGACCAGTTGAAGGACCCTGGCATTTCGCTCCAGGTCGAAGCCTGCCCTGTTATAAACTACCATCAACGCCTGGGACCGTCCCTCGTAACCGGCATCCCAGACTGCATTATGGATTGTCACACCGCATCTCAAGAGGCTGGACCGTGGCTTCGGCAGCGCCATTATGTTCAGCGGCAGATGCACTATCTCGTTAAAAGCGATAAGGTACTCTCCCGGTAGAAGGTTAAGAAAGTCCTGCTCGTTGAAGGCCACCGCTCTGGGCGTGGAAAGAATGCGTTGCTGGTTGCTCCGGCCCAGCCTGCCCAGGGTGCACAGGATGGACACCTCCCGGACAGTGAGGTCGATGCCGTTAGGCTGCAATTGCTCATCAACATTCTCAATACCTTCAACCAGCGGCGGTCTCAGCGCCAGCATTCGTTTGATATCGGAACGTGAGAGCACAGACCCGGCGGTGCCTGTCACGCGGGTAGCCTTTCTAACACCTGAATATTGTACCACCTCCACCTCTATGGGGAATTAGGGGAGAATACCTAATTTGGAGGGCCAAAAAAAGCGGGGTCCCCTTCTTAAGTAATCCCGCGTGGCGGTACGATAGGCTTTCTAGCCTGTCGCAGGGCACGGGCAGCGTGCTGCAACGACCAAAAACCGATCCACCCGGTACACTGGCGACGGGCGGGCGAGCCGCCCTGCCGCCGCCACATCCCCCTTCCCCGTGGCTCGCCCCTACACACACGTAGAACGTGCCACTACTTTTTCAGGGACTCGAGGACGCCCTTGCTCACTTCCATCATCTTGCCACGATAAACCGCGATGACCTCTTCAGACTCGGGGTACACTTTTTCCCCCGGCCGGGGGAACAACGCCGGGTCGATGCCCTCGGATGCTACATCAGCCCTGGCGCTGGGATTGCCAAAGCCCTTCTGGAAGATTGTCTGGCCTTCCTTTGATAGGAGCCAGTTGATGAATACGGTCAAGGCATTGGCATGGGCGGGTCTCTCCGGAATGCCGAAGCCGCCGGCGCCGGAAACTACCGCCACTCCCTCGGTGGTGAATACCAGGGAAAGGGGAGCGCCCTGGCGGATGAAGTCCTGGGTGACTTCGACCAGCGGCGCGATAGCGATGGCATATTTGCCCCGGGCAACCCATTCCACCTGCTGCCTGTTGTCCCGGACCACTACCGCTTCCTGCTTGATGAGCAGGTCCTTTTCAAACTGGACCGTTTCCGCTTCGCCCCACAGGTCCTGGGCGAAATGCCCGAACATTGCATTTCCCGGCCCGGTAACCGTGGGATCATTAAGAGTGAGTTTGCCCTTGAACTGGGGCTTCAGCAGGTCCTTATAGGTCTTGATCTCGTCGTC
>CAZFEA010000267.1:0-836 GCA_964518085.1 uncultured Dehalococcoidia bacterium | reverse complement strand
TTGACCATTTCGGTATTTCGCAGGATGTACCGCTGGGCGGTAGCCACCATGCCGAAGCCCATCCCTGCCTTGTCCACCACGGGTACCTGGCCGATGCGCCATGCCTTTGGGTCGAGAACTTCTGGCAGGAGAAGATAAGGTCTGATGTCGCCGGTCAGACCCTGTGGCTTCATGGTAACCAGGATTGTGGTGAGACCGGTGCCGTAAAAATCGGCATTAATAATGCCCGCTCCCTTTTCAGTCTGCGCACGGGCCGTGATCTCAGGACCCCTGGAGAAAGCCATCCACTCGACATTGATGCCGTACCTGTCTTTGAAGCCTTTTAACAGTGCGTTCCGGGTGTCGGGACCCCACTGGGAATAGACCACTACCTGCCCCTCCTTGCGCGCCTCAGCCAGCACTTTCTCCCATTTCTGCTCCGGCCCGGCGGCAGACGAAGAAGGCGGGCCGGTCCTGGCGCCCGGCGTAGAAACCGAGATCGGTTGCTCCCCCGGAATGCATCCCGCCAGCACGAGCCCGAATATTGCCACGGCGATGACTAACATGGTTTTCATTCTCAGACCCTCCTCGAGGTCGCGAAAACTGGAAGGTAGTTGATTGAGGTATCTTAGCTGAGGGGTAGCACCTTGTCAATCCGTGGGGCGATTGGCAATTAGCGATTAGCCGTTAGCTATTAGCAGCCAGCGGCTAGCCGGTAGCAATTGGCGTTTGGCGACAAGCAGGTTGCGATTAGCTGTTAGTGGTTGGGAGTGAGCGGCTGACTGGCAGCTGCTTGTCCGGCAAGAATGGCATTGATCGCCAATAGCTAATAGCTAATAGCTAACGGCTAATCGCTA
>CAZFEA010000266.1:1182-5190 GCA_964518085.1 uncultured Dehalococcoidia bacterium | reverse complement strand
TAGCCAGTAGGGGCACGCTGCCGCGTGCCGGGGGGCGGGGGGGCAACGAACCCAACGAACCCAACGAACCCAGGGAACTCTACCTCCGGCGGATGATGAAGCGGAAGACGCCGTCCCGGCGCTCCATTTTTAGCAGCTCGTTGCCTGTCGTCCGGCACCAGGCGGGAATATCGGCCTGGACTCCCGGATCAGTGGCAAATGCCTCGAGGACGCCGCCGGCGGGGAGTTCTTTGATGGCCTGGCTCACCTTGACCACGGGGACCGGGCAGAGCAGGCCCTTGAGGTCTTTTGACAGGTCTATTTTGGGTTCATCGGACATTGGTTTTCTCCGGTACCACAGGCGGCCCTGCCTGTGAGACAACGTTTTCACCCATGCGTTGTTCAAATAAAGAACGTCGCCCGGCAGCGGTCGGCGGCCTCCAGCATGGTGGCCACCCCGGCCACCTCCTGTAACCCGTCGATCAGGTCTTCCCGCCTTATTTCCATCACTTCCATGCTCATCTGGCAGGGGACAAGCTTGACTCCGAGGTCGATCGCCATCTGTCGCATTTCTTCAAGAGGAGTAACCCCGTGCGCCTTCATCATTCGTTTGAACATCCACCTTCCGGCGCCGCCCATGTTGAAGCGCGACGGACCGATGCGGTTGATGCCTCCCCGGTTCAGCGCGCCTATCATCCGGCCGAAAAGGCTTTTTCCCGTGAGGTTTCCTTTTTGTAAAGCTTTCAGGCCCCAGAAGGTGAAGAACATCATGGTGTCCTTGCCGGCGGCCGCCGCACCATTGGCGATGTTGAATGCGGCCATGACCTTGTCCATATCACCGCTGAATACGATTATGGTTACGCCCTTGTCATCTGACATTAGCTACTCCTGGCCCAGGATTCTCCGTAATCTTTAAGCTTCCGCGAAACTCTGTTGGTGATGTCTAAATCCCCCTTAATCCCCCTTTTTCAAAGGGGGAGACTGGTTCCTCCCCCCTCGCGAAAGGGGGATTAGGGGGATTTTTGTTTCGCGGAAGGCTACTTTATGACTCTATTCTACATTTTGGTTAGTCATTTTGCACTTTTCAGTCTGGTTTTTTTATACAAACGCATTAATTGACGCCGTAGGGGCTTGATTCATCAAGCCCTAATCGGGTTTGATAAATCAAACCCCTACGGTACGGATTCACCATGATTTATTACCTTTGTATTAGAATATGCCGCGCGTTCTTCCTGATTTCGCTTTCGATAGCCCGTTCCCGTGCTTCCGGGACCACCATCCCGGGAGGTATCGACCGGTCGGCGCCACCGCATTCGTGCAGGTAGCGGGACTGACCGAGGTTTGCCGGCAGGGCGTGGACCAGCAGTTCGTGCCAGACGTTGACCGACGTCTCGATCTCAGCTTCGGCCGGGGTGCGGACTTCCCCGTCTTCCAGGCCGGGGCACTCGCCTATTTCCGCCTGCCGGTACACTGCAATCGTCCAGCCGGGGATTTCCGAGGTTTCGGAAAGACCGGGCCGGGCGCCGTCTCTGGACACGATCTCGGGAGAAAAGAAGGTCCGTCCGCCCGGTTCCATGTCCAGACCGGCAGCCAGTTTTGGCCGTGACCACCTTGCTCTGAAAATACCGCTCGCGCGGTCTCCTCTCCCCCTGCGGGAGAGGATTAAGGTGAGGGGGTCACCCTCACCCTGACCCTCTCCCGTCGAGGGAGAGGGGAACCGCAATTCCGTGAAATGGCGCTTTTCATGTTTTGATGGCGCTCCCTCGCGAGCATGGCGGATTGTTACCAAAACATGGGTATCATCCGCCTCTGGCGGATCCCTCCCTGTGAAAACATGGTTTTTCATGCCCGATGGACCTGGCTGACGAGCATGGGCGGTTGCCCGGTTTTCTCCCAGCCAGGCGGCCCCCTGTCTTCCCGTACGCAACCTTCCCACCTTGAGGATAAGAATGTTACCCCTCAACTCTGTTGGCCCCATGGAGACGGCCTGCAAGGGGCTGCCCCGCCAGGCGGCCGGAGCGCCGGCCCCGGGCGGCGCCCGCAGCTCTGCCCGGGAAGGAATGCCGAGCAGCGGCGATCCCCGGGGCGCGAGGCCGCGTCGCAGATCGTCGAGGAGCTCGCCCGCCTGCGACTGGACAACGTATATGCCGTAGTGCATGGGTTTCATCCCCTTTCGCAACCAGGGCCGGGAGAATTCCTGGTGTCCTGACGGCATTATATCACCGGCATAGCGGGTTTCCGTAGGGACAGCTACGGTGAGGATGTTGCAAATCTGCAACATTTTGTCCCCTCGCGTATAATACGGCCATCAAGGAGGGTCCAGCATGAGCTACTACAGGGATCTACGCGACTACCTTCAGGTCCTGGAAAAGGCGGGGAAGCTTGTCCGGGTGACGGCCCCGGTCAACAAGGACACCGAGATGCATCCCCTGGTGCGCTGGCAGTTCCGCGGTCTGCCGGAAAAGGAACGGAAGGCATTCTTCTTCGAAAACGTGGTGGATGTCAAAGGGAAGAAGTACGACATCCCGGTGGTGGTTGCCTGTCACGCGGCCTCGCGGGAGATGTACGCCATGGGGATGATGTGCCCGCCTGGCGGCATCGTGGAAAAGTGGCTCCAGGCCGAACTGCACCCGGTGCCTCCGGTCCGGGCCGGCAGCGGGCCGGTCCAGGAGGAGGTCCACGCTGGCGATGGACTGCTGGACCACGGCGGGGTCGCCGAGTTCCCTGTGCCCATCTCCACCCCGGGCTTCGATCCCGCTCCCTTCCTGACCGCCGCCAACTGGGTGACCCGCGACCCGGAAACCGGCGTCTACAATATAGGGAACTACCGGGCGATGCTCAAAGCCCCGGACCGGTTGGGAATCTGGTCGCCGGCGCCCCAGCAGGACCTGGGCGCCCACTGGCTCAAATGCCGCCAGCGCGGCATTCCCCTCCAGGCGGCCATCGTCCTGGGCGCGCCGCCGAATATTGGCTATGTGGCCACGGCCAAGCTGCCTTACGGCATGGACGAGTACGGCGTGGCCGGGGGCATCGCCGGACAACCGGTGGAGCTGGTCAAATGCCGGACTGTCGACCTCGAGGTCCCGGCCAGCGCCGAGATCGTCATCGAAGGGGTGCTGCCTACCGACGTGGTCGAACTGGAAGCGCCCTTCGGCGAGTTCCCGGGTTACATGGGGCCGCGCAAGCCCAGCCAGTTTATGAACGTAACCTGCATCACCCACCGGAAAAACCCCATTCTGAACGCCTTCCTGAGCCAGTTCCCGCCCAGCGAAAGCAGCAAGCTGCGGGGCATCAGCCTGGAGGCGGCCCTGTTCAAATTCCTGACACATGACTGCGCCATCCAGGGGGTAATCGAGGTGGCCCTGCCCGAATGCAGCGGGGCCAGCAATATCTGTGTCGTCCGCATGAAGAAGGGACACCCCGCGGCGGTGATGCAGGCCCTGAACGGGGTGATGACCTATAACACCTCCATCGCCAAGTTCGCCATCGCCGTGGACGAAGATATTGATGCCGGCGATATCGAGTCGGTCAACTGGGCGTTGAGCTTCCGGGTGCAGCCGCACCGGGATATCCGCATGGTCACCAACCGGACGGCGGCCCTCGATCCCTCGGCGGCGCCTCCGGGCAGCGCCGATTACCGTTACCCGCCGCCGGCGGGCAACTCGGCCATGCTGATCGATGCCACCATGAAGTGGGACTACCCGCCTACCTCCCTCCCCCGCAAAGACTTCATGGAGCATGCCCGGAAACTATGGCAGGACCTGGGGCTGCCCGCGTTTACGCCGAAGGCGCCGTGGTACGGCTACAGCCTGGGCGCCTGGAGCAAAGAAAACGAGGAGGAGGCCGAACTGGCCCTGCGCGGCGAACACTTCCAGACCGGCGAAAAGCTCAAGCAGAAACGCCTGTCCGCCGACCACATCCGGTAGCGGCACGGCGTGCCGTGGGCCGTAGCGGCACGTTGCACGTGCCGGGGTTGTGGGCGTACCCCCGTAGGGGCGAACCAGAGAGACGCGCCTCTGGCGGGTCTCT
>CAZFEA010000266.1:0-1172 GCA_964518085.1 uncultured Dehalococcoidia bacterium | reverse complement strand
TCGTATCTGAGCTGTCGAGTTTTCACACAGTCTGACGTTGCACGTGCCGGGGAGGGGCTGTGATCGGCTTGGCCATGGCGGCTCGCCCGCCACGCCAAGCTGCTACCACCTTTTCCCCGAAAACAGCCGGTACCACAGGCGGCCCTGCCTGTATCCCCGTGCCAGGCCATGCCGACTACCGGTGAAAATCGCATCATCGGAAATGCAAGGGCGGGCCATCGGCCCGCGGCTACCGGTACCACGGGCGGCCCTGCCTGTGAGACATCGTTTTCATTCAGGCATGGTGAGCGCAGCTCATGAGCTTTCTTTGGATACAGCCCGGTGAGGGGCGGGCGAGCCGCCGAGACCCGATACACCGGGTCTCTCTGGTTCGCTCTTTCACCCTCACCCTGACCCTCTCCCGTCAAGGGAGAGGGGACTACCGGCCTATCTCATCAACGGCCCGAAGATCTCCCTGGCTACCTGCAGGTTCTTGTTTTTCTTGTACTGGAAATCTTCGGTTGAGGTGTTGAAATACTTCTGGCCCGGCTTCCTCACCGCGTGCGGCGGCAGAAAATCGGTGGGCACGTCCACCCGGCCGCTCTGCATCAGGAAAGCCTCCGAAAGGGCCGTTTGTCCCTCTTTGGTCAGCACCCAGTTGATGACCACCCTGGCGGCGTTGGGATGGGGGGCTTTGGCCGCCAGGCTTATCGCCCCGCTGGACTGGGAAACGTAGCCGCCTTCCTCAAGGACCAGCAGGTCTATGGCCGCGCCCGCCTTGATGAAGTCGGCTTCCACCTGCTCGGTGGCGGCGATCAACACCGGGTTTTTCCCCCGGGCCACCCATTCCACCTGCAAACGCTGGTCCCGGAGAATAAGCGGCTCCTGCTTCGCCAGTTCCCGCAGGTAGTCAGGCCCGGCTATCAGCTCGGCCATGGCGCTGAACCAGGCATTTCCCGAACCGGACACCGTGGGGTCGTTGATGACGATCTTCCCCTTCCACTTCGGCGCCAGCAGGTCCCGGTAGGCCTTGATCTCTCCGGGCTTCACCTGGGCGGTGTTGACCATCACGTCCACCCTCGGACCGGCCAGGAAAGCTATGTGATAGCGCTGGTCGGTATCCACCCAGGGAATCCTTCCCTGCCACCACACTTTGGGATCGAGAATCTCCGGCAGGATGAGCGCGGAATCCA
>CAZFEA010000265.1:0-5208 GCA_964518085.1 uncultured Dehalococcoidia bacterium | reverse complement strand
CCTTTCGCAAAAGGGGGATACAGGGGGATTTTGCCTGTTTCTTAAATCCCCCTCAATCCCCCTTTTTCAAAGGGGGAGACGGCGACATTTTCGTATTCGCGTTCATTCGTGGTTAATTACCCGGTCCAACGGAAATTAAGGAGGGAACCTTGTCCGAAGTCGTTGAAAGAAACTCAACATGCATGTGGTGCCATGCCCACTGCGCCGTCACCGCCAAGATCAAGGACGGACGTCTGGTCGAGCTTGACGCCAATCTGAACCACCCCCACGCCAAGCTGTTCACCCCCACCGTCCGGTCGTGCATGCGCGCCCGCGCCGCGGCGGAGTATTTCTATCACCCGGACCGCCTTTCTTTCCCCAAAAAACGGGCCGGAGAGCGCGGCGAGGGCAAGTGGCAACAAATTTCGTGGGACCAGGCCCTGGATGAAATCGCCGCCAGGCTGAAGCCGATAATCAACCAGTACGGGCCAGAGGCGGTGGTCAATACCTCGGGCACCGGCCGTACCCACGACGAGTTCCGGCTGCGCTTCATGAACACCCTGGGCAGCCCCAACTACATCGGCCAGGGAAACATCTGCCACGGCCCCTATTACATGTTGAGCAACGCCATCTTCGGCTGGTACATCTATCCCCTCATCAATTCCAAGACGAAGTGCATCTTCATCCACGGCGGCGGCATACCGATGGAGTATCCGCCGGTATGGCGGGCGGCGCTCAACGCCATGGAACAGAACGGCGCCAAACTCATCGTCACCGACCCGAGGGGCATTGTTTCCTCGATGCGGGCCGATGTCTGGCTGCAACTGCGGCCAGGCACCGATGCCGCCCTGATCCTGGGCATGATCAACTACATCATCCACGAGGGCCTCTACGACAAGGAATTCGTCAGTAAGTGGTGCTACGGGTTCAACGACCTGGCCGAACGCGCCAGCCAGTACCCGCTGGACAAGGTCTCGGAGATAACCTGGGTGCCGGTGGACAAGATCAAACAGGCTGCCACCATGTACGCCACCATCAAGCCGGCTTCATCCATCCAGGGCATGGGCATGGAGCAGTTGCCCAACTGCATCGAAGCCCTCCACGCCAAATTCGCCCTCAGCGCCATCACCGGCAACATCGACGTCATCGGCGGTGAGGTCCTGCAGGGGCCGCATCCGAAGCAAATCCCTTCGCCGGCGCTGGAAGGCCTGGAGTTCCTACCGGAGAAGCAACGGCAGAAACAAATCGGCGCCGACAGGTTCAAGCTCCTTTCGCTGCCGGGCTTCGAACTGGTGGAACCCAACGTGAAGCGCGTCTGGGGACAGATGTGCGGCGGTGAAATCCACGGGTGTTACGCCCACGCCCCGACCGCCTACCGGGCGATGTTGACCGGCAAACCGTACCCGGTGCGCGCCGCCATCACCACTTCCAGCAACCCGCTGGTGACCCAGGCCAACACCAGGCTGGTGTACCAGGCGCTGAAGAGCCTGGACCTCTACGCCGTGCTCGATTTCGTGATGACCCCCTGCGCCGAGATAGCCGACTATGTCCTCCCGGCGGCCTCCTGGCTGGAAAGGCCGGTGATATGGGATGGCTTCGGACTGGGCAAGTTCATCTCCGCTTCCGAGGCCCCGCTGCCCAAGTCCGTTCCCGGAGAATACGACCGCTATACCGACTTCGACTTCTGGCGGGCCCTGGCGGTGCGGCTGGGCCTGGAGAAGTACTGGCCGTGGAAAACCCTGGAACAGGCCTACGACTACCGGCTGGCGCCCATGGGCACCACTTTGCAAGAAATCGTCAGGACCAGGGGCGGATGGGACTCACCGGCGCCGCAACCGGCCAAATACGTCAACTCCGGATTCGGCACCCCCAGCGGCAAGATTGAACTGCGGTCCAACATCCTGGAGAAGCTGGGCTATGACCCGCTGCCCAAATATGAAGAACCACCGGAAGGGCCTATCGCCGCCCCGGAGGTGGCCAGGGAATTTCCCCTGATCCTGATAACCGGGGGGCGGTTCAACCCCTACTACCATTCGGAACACCGCCATGTCGACAGCCACCGCAAGAAACGGCCGTGGGCCATCATGCAGCTTAATCCCGAGACCGCCGCCGAGCACGGCATCAGCGAGGGCGACTGGGTCTGGATCGAGACCCCGCGCGGCCGGGTGAGGCAAAAAGCCGAGCTGATGGAAGGCATCGACCCGAGGGTGGTGCACGCCGAGCACGGCTGGTGGTATCCGGAACTGCCTGGAGAAGAACCCTGGCTGCACGGGCTGTGGGAGTCCAACATCAACGTCTGCACCGAAGACGACCCCGATGCCTGCAACCAGATAAGCGGCGGATGGCCGCTGCGCACCGGCCTGTGCAAGATATACAAGGCCAAAGAGTATAAGTAGGTAACAGGTAACAGGGCGGGGCGTAGCGGCACGCTGCTGCGTGCCCTATTTGGGGGGGTGTGTAGCCGCGGGCCGTTGGCCCGCTCTCAAACTGACCAAAATGGAATAATTATCATACACAATTTTTGTACCTGCTAACACGTCACTGCCAACGCCAGAGCGGGCAAGCGGCCCGCGGCTACAGAATGACAGTTCGTTTCGTTGATACCACCATAAGGGACGGCGGCCAGAGCCTGTGGGGTATGCGCATGCCCACGGGGATGATGCTTACCGTGGCCCCGGAGATGGACCGGCTCGGCTTCGATGCCATCGAGGCCGAATCGGCCGGCGCCTGGAAAATCCGTGTCCGGCAGCAAAGAGAGGAGCCCTGGGACCGTATCCGCCTGCTACGCAAGAAGATCACCCGGACGCCCCTGGCCACCATGTCCGGCCCCACCGACGGGTCGTTTCGCGTTGCGCCCTACTCTTTTGCCCGGCTGCGCCTGGAGCGCCTGGCGGCCAACGGAATCACGCGGGTCCAGGTCATGGAAGCCTCAAACGACCTGGGTTTCCGCATTCCGCACATTGTCCGCTTCGCCAGGGACGCCGGGCTTCAGGTGGTCCTGGCGCTGGTGTACTCGGTGTCCCCCAGGCATACCGATGAACATTATGCCCGAAAGGCCCGGGAAGCCGCCCGGCTGAAGCCCGACCGCATCTACCTCAAAGACCCCGGCGGCCTGCTCACCCCCGACCGCGTGCGGACGCTGGTGCCGGCCATCCAGCAGAACATCGGCGACCTGCCCATGGAGATCCACAGTCACTGCACTACCGGGCTGGCGCCGCTATGCTATCTCGAGGCCATCAAACTGGGTGTCCAGGTGCTGCACACCGGCATCCCCCCGATGGCCAACGGCTCCGCCCAGCCTTCGATTCTCAATGTCGCCCGGAATGCCAGGTTGCTGGGCTACCAGGCCGACATCGATGAAGCCCGCGTCAGGCCGATCTCGGACCATTTCCGATTCTGGGCCCGCAGAGAGGGCTTGCCCCTGGGTGAGCCGCTGGAATACGACTATGCCCAGTACGTGCACCAGGTGCCGGGAGGGGTGATTTCCAACCTGACACGCCAGCTAGCCGAGATGAAGATGGCGCACCGCCTGGATGAGGTGCTCAAGGAAACCGTCGAGGTCCGCAAAGACCTGGGTTACCCTATCATGGTCACTCCTTTTTCCCAGCACGTGGTCACCCAGGCCGCTTTGAACGTCATCCTCGGCGAGCGCTACAAAGAGGCGCCCGAGGAAGTCATCCACTATGCCCTGGGCTACTGGGGCGAAGAGGCCGCCGCCGGCGTCGATCCGGAAGTTAAAGGCAAGATCCTGGACCGGCCCAGGGCCGGGGAGCTGGCCGCGGTGCAGCACGACGAGCCGTCGCTGGAAGACCTGCGCCAGAGGTTCGGCGGCCCCGACCTTCCCGATGATGAGCTGGTGGTGCGCTACGTCCTGGGCGGCCGCGACGAGCTCGATGCCCTGCGACCGGCAGCCCCGGTCAGGGAGTATCCCCACGCCAGCACACCGCTGGTCGTGTTGCTGCATGAGCTGGCCAGGAAGAAGGGCTGGAGCTATGTCCGGGTGGAGAAACCGGGCCTGTCACTGTCTTTGCGAGCGTAGTGACGGTACTGCAGGCTTTCCAGCCTGCAGCGACAGGCTAGAAAGCCTGTCGTACCTGCGTATAATTATGTCCCACAGGCAGGGCCGCCTGTGGTACCGGTAGTTTTGCCACAGGCAGGGCCGCCTGTGGTACCAGATGGAGCGCCATGTTTGATCTTCTAATCACCAACGGAACCGTAATCACCGATAGCCTCACCCTTCCGGCCGACGTGGCCATTTCCGGCAGGGAAATACAGGCCCTGGACAAGCCGGGCCAGTTCGGCGTCAAGGCTGAAAGGGTGATTGACGCCACCGGCCTCTATGTCGTCCCCGGGGCCATCGACCCCCACGTCCATTTTGCCCGGGAGGGTGAAGGCACGGCGGTCCCCGGCATCGAGGTCGAGAGCGTGGCCGCGGCCCACGGCGGGACTACCACTTTCATCGATTTTGCCAAGGCCACCTCCCGGAACGGCCTGGCCGGCTCCATCCGGGAGCGGCGAAATCAAATCGACGGCAAAACGGCCATCGATTACGGCCTGCACGTCGGCATCTCCGAGCCGTCCTGGGCCATGTTCGACCAGATAGACGAGGCCCTCAATTACGGCGCCCGTTCCTTCAAGCTGTATCTGCATGCCCGGCTGGGGTCTCCTCCGGACGACGGATTCATATTGCACCTGATGAAGGAAGTTGCCAGGAGACGCGGCATCGTGGCCTTTCACGCCGAGAATGAGGCCCTGGTCAGCTACCACACCAACCGGTTGCTCCAGGAGGGAAAGACCGGCGTCGAATACTTTTCGCAGAGCCGGCCCAACGTCTCCGAGGCCGAGCCCGTCCGGAGCATGATCTATCTCAGCCAGTGGGCGCCGCCATCGGCTGCGCTGTACTTCTTCCACCTCAGTTCCCGGGAGGCCCTGGCCCAGGTGCGCAAGGCCCGGGCCAGGGGGATGCCCGTCTACGGTGAGACCTGCCCTCATTACCTGGCGTTCAATGACGAAGCCTACCGTGGCGAGCGGGCCATCCAGTTCATCCGCTTTCCGCCGATAAGAAGCGCCGCCGACCAGCAAGCCCTGTGGCAGGGCGTAATCGATGGGTCGCTGGACTGCATCGGCACCGACCATGTAACGGCGCTTCTTTCCGTCAAGCGGGAAAAGTCCAGGGGAAAACCGTTCACCGAGATGCCGGGAGGCATGGCGCACGTGGAAAACCGGCTG
>CAZFEA010000264.1:0-5231 GCA_964518085.1 uncultured Dehalococcoidia bacterium | reverse complement strand
GCGTTAAACCACTGGAAAGCTACGAGCATGGCGAAGGCAATTGTGCGGGCTTCATCCAGACCTACTCTTGGCAACTCCCACCTGAAGACGAAGAACGTACCCAGTGACATGAACAGGGCGATAAAAACAATTCTTGCCAGCATTCCCTTGTAAACAATACCTGCCCTGGCCCGGCGCGGCGGTTCTGCCAACACGTTGCTGTGCTTTGGTTCCAGTCCCAACGGAATGGTGCAGACGCCATCGGTAACCAGGTTTATCCACAGAATTTGGACAGCCACAACGGGGAGTGGTATGCCTGCTATGATGGCCGCTATCCAGGTAAATAGCTCGCCAATGTTGGTGCTCAAGAGATAAAAGACAGAGCGGCGAATGTTGCTGAAAATGACCCTACCCTCTTCTACCGCGGCAACGATGGACGCAAAGTTGTCATCCGTGAGCACCATATCCGAAGCTTCGCGGGCGACATCAGTGCCCTTGATACCCATGGCTATACCGATGTTGGCGCTTCTCAGTGCCGGTCCATCATTTACGCCGTCTCCGGTCATGGCGACAATGTAGCCTTTCGACTTGAGGGCATTTACTATTCTTAGCTTGTGAACAGGTTCAACCCGGGCAAAAACCGATGTATGTTCGATATGTTTTTTGAGTTCCTCATCGCTAATCTTATCGAGATCGAGTCCGGAGACTGCCTCTCCATGAGGTATTCCCAGTTCTTGCGCAATCGCTACCGCCGTTGCTTTCTGGTCTCCGGTTATCATTATCACTTTGATACCAGCGCGCTTACAATCCGCAACTGCCTTCTTGGCTTCAGCGCGTGGTGGGTCTATCATCCCTGCTAATCCCACTAGGGTCAGATTATCAACAAGATGTTCATGTGAAAGCTGCTCTGGGGCGGCTGGCAACGTAGTATAAGCAAGGGCCATTACCCTTAGTGCTTTTGATGCCATTTCTAAGTTCCTGGCTTCAATATCCTTCGCTCTATCAGGGGAAAGCTCCTGAGGAGTGCCGTTGACGAGCACCTGGCGACACATGGCCAGCACCTTATCGACAGAACCTTTGATATAGACCATCGCTTGATTATTGTGATAGGGATGCATGGTGGCCATATAGCGTTTTTCACTCGAAAAGGGCAGTTCAGCCAAACGAGGCTCCTGTGCCTGCAATGTCTTTTGGTCCAAGCCGGCCTTCAGGGCGGCTACAAGCAGAGCTCCCTCTGTCGGGTCGCCAATCAACCTGTGTTTATCGCTTTCCAATTTCAATGTCGAATCATTGCACAAGGCGCTAATTTTCAGGGCGAGGAGCGTATTATCATCCTTGAGAGGGTCAAGTTTCCGGCCATTTTCAAGGAATTCGCCTTCAGGGCGATAGCCAGCGCCAGTGATTTCGATAGTCCTACCCGGAAGATATATCTGGCGTAAAGTCATTTCGCTTTCAGTTAGTGTGCCAGTTTTATCCGAGCAGATTACGGTCACGGCCCCCATCGTCTCAACTGCCGGTAGTTTCCTGATAAGGGCATGACGCTGTGCCATGCGCCTCATCCCCAGCGCTAGGACCACCGTTACCATCACCGGCAAGCCTTCCGGAATGGCCGAGACTGCCGCCGCCACGGCCAGGGTAAACATCTCTTCAAAGGAGTATCCTTTAAACAAGCCTATGACTATCAGGATCGCAATTATGCCAAGCACCAGAATGCCAATGTGCCGTCCCAACCTGGCAACATTGCGTTGCAGTGGGGTGGGGGGTGGCTTGGTTTCCTGGACCTTGGCGGCAATTTTACCGATTTCGGTGTTCATACCCGTGGCTGTAACCATCGCTGCGGCGCGGCCGTTGACCACGGCACAGCCCATATGCGCCATATTGCCCATATCAGCTACAGCAGCTTCACCTTCGATTGCGCCAGTGAATTGTTCTACTGGTACAGACTCTCCGGTGAGGATGGATTCATCTACCGATAGACTTGCCGCTTCAATCAACCTGGCATCAGCGGGAATTTTGTCTCCGGCCTCAAGCACTATAACGTCGCCCGGCACCAGATGGCTGGCAGGAATTGGCGCGATGGTGCCTTTCCTTAGTACCTTCGCCTGGGGCACAGCCAGCCTCTTGAGCGCCTCCATCGCTCGCTCCGCCCGGCTCTCTTGGACGAAGCCAATTATGGAATTTATCAAGACGACAGCCAGAATGACTGAGGCATCAGTGGGCTTGCGCATGACAAAGAACTCAACCAGAGCAGCGGCAAGCAATATGTAGATTAGAGGAGAGGCGAACTGACGCAGGAATACAGCGATCGCCGGAGCTTTGCCCTTTTCTCTTAGTTCGTTCGGACCATATTGATGCAGACGCTCCCTGGCTTTTTCCTCCGTTATTCCAGTGCGCGAGGAATCAAGCTGTTTCAGTGCTTCTTCAACTGTAAGATTATGCCATTTCACGTCTCTCCTCCTTTCTTCGCCTGGTATGCGTCTCAGTCTTTGAGAGAGCAGATCCGGGGAAAATCAGAACGTCTGGCTGCTGAGAATGGGATTGAATTTGCGCACGATCCTGTTGTTTAGGGACTAGCCTGGAGAAGCCGGAACCAAGATCTGCGTTGCCAGGGCCGATATGGCCCCTTAAATAGACCACGAGATGACACAAGATTATAACAAGATTGTACAGCCATTTGTCGCTGGTATCTGGTGTTGGTCTTGTGAAATCTTGTGGTTTTTTACTAATCCTCTGACCTTGACCAGCAAGGGCATAGAAGGTGGACAGAAAATGTTGACCTTTGAGTCAGATATGATGCAGAAAATATTCTTGTCATTTTTGCAAAAGATTTCATTGCCAAGGGACTAACTCCTATCTCCTATTTACCTTATCAGGCGGAATACGGCGTCCGTTATCAGCTCGAAGGGCTTAAGGGCAGGCACGGCCAGCCCGCCCAGCCTCTTACGCAGGGCAAACTGACCTGCCCCCTTCAGCAGGGCGAATTTCATTTTCAGCTCTGAGAAATCGGCGTCGAAGGTCAGGGAATGGTCGGTCAGCATTCCAGGACGGCCGTTCCAGTCCCTGGTCATCCGTTCCCGGACCCTGTCATAAAGGGGGGTGCCCGGTATCGGGTAGGGAAGGGTGAACGAGAGGTAGTCCAGGGGCAGGGAACTGGCAAACCGTATTGTATCCAGGACGGTGTCGTCGGTCTCTCCGGGATAGCACAGGATGAAGAATCCGCCCGTCTTCAGACCGGCATCGCGGGCGGCGGTCACGGCGCGGCTAACTTCCTTCAGGCTGATCTTCTTTTTCATCAGCGCCAGGATCTGATCGCTGGCGGACTCGATGCCGAAGAATATCCGGTCACAGCCCGCTTCCTTCATTGCCCGGGCCGTCGGCGGATCGATGGAGTCTACCCTGCCCAGGCATTCCCAGGACAGCCGTAGCTTTCGTTTTCTTATTTCGTCACATACCGCCGCCACTCGCTCCTTTCTCAAGGTAAAAACGTCATCGGCGAAATGGATGCGCCGGTAGCCCAGGGATAATGCCTCCTCCACCTCGTCCACCACGCCGGCCGGAGATCTTTCGCGATAGGAAGTCCCGAAGATGGCGCTGCTGCAGAACTCGCATTGAAACGGGCAGCCCCTGGTGGTCATCACTGTGGTCGTTGCCTCCCTGCCTTTGTGTTTCCAGTGGCGCAGGTAATCCCTGTTCGGGAGCAGTTCGCGCGAGGGGAAAGCGATTCCATCCAGGTCGGGCTGCAGCGGGCGGAGAGGGGTGGAGACAGTTTTTCCACCTGCCTGATAGGTGATCCCGGGGACCGAGTCCGGGGAAGCGTTGTCCCGGTACATTGCCAGCAGATCAAGCATGGCCTGTTCACCTTCGCCGCGGACCACGATGTCGAAGTCGCTGGCAAATGACGCGGGATCGCACGAGGGCAGCGGACCTCCGGCTACCAGCAGGGAACATCGGTGGCGCAGCCGCCTGGCAAAAGCCAGGGCATTTTCCCTGAAGGTCATCATGATGTAGATTCCCACCACATCTGCTCCGGCGGCCTCGGCTTCACGGAGCGCCGACTCTCTGTCTTTGAAGGTGCAGTCCAGGATGCGCACCTCCCAACCGGCCTTCCGGATGCTGGCGGCTACGTATGCCAGTCCCAGGGGTGGAAAACGGAATATGGAACGGTCATGCGGGGGTTTGAAATACGGATAGATAAGAAGTACCGAAGTCATGGCATTCCCCAGAAAATGCCGCCATCTCCCCCTTTGAAAAAGGGGGACCAAGGGGGATTTAAGAAACAGGCAAAATCCCCCTGTATCCCCCTTTTGCGAAAGGGGGAGGTAAACCGGGTCTCCTCGCAACGGGGAGCCATGGCTGTTTCTAAATGGATATCATATTCCAGCCGCCTGGTTTGAGGGCTGATGACGTAGTTCAGCCCGGCCCAGTCGAGGCGGCCGGGCGTCACCTCCCGGCCGCGAAACATGCAGGCCCCGGCGACGCGTTCCAGGGTGAATGCCAGCTTATCGCCTGCGCTCAACAAAGAGGCCCTGCCGGCAGTGACTTCATTCCACGTCCCGATGGAATCTCCAGACAAGACCAGCCCGGTGGAATCCAGGTAACGGTCAAAGTTACGGCCTCCCTGTTCATTGGCTACGATGATTTCGGTCAGTCCGCCGGTCTGCAATCCCCGGAAATCGGCGGTGACGTGCAGGCGGTTTTCGCCCGGATAGAACTGGTAGGTCAATCTAGCCGTGCCGCGATGGCCGCCGGGCACAAAGGTAGTTTGCATCCCGGAAATGCGCTTGACGACCGCGGAGGCCTGGTCCAGGACCGGCCTCAACCCCGGTCGGCGGCGGTGAAGCCTGGAGAAAAATTCACGTGTCCGGTAGAAACCGGGGCTGGTTATTCTTCCGACCATGGTGACGGCGGCCGTCTCTTCGAGGTACAACTGGTATTCAACTACCCATGAGCAGTGCCCGCAGAGCATGGATGAAATCGGTGTCTCACAGGCACGGAGGCCTGTGCCACCCACGATGGTAACTGTGGCCGACCCGGGAAAAACGGTGCGATGCCCGAACCTGGCCAGGGGCAGTCCGAAACCGGTTCCCTCTTCCACCAGTTCTGTGCCGTTGCGGCACAAGATGAGGCCTTTCTGGATGCGTGAGGTGGGATATTCCGGGGGGGTCTGGCGAGGTCCCCGGAAAACCAGGGAAAGATTCCCCGGAAAATAGCCGGGTGGCACAGGCCTCCGCGCCTGTGAGAACCATTCCAGG
>CAZFEA010000263.1:0-5258 GCA_964518085.1 uncultured Dehalococcoidia bacterium | reverse complement strand
CTCCTTTCTAACTTCAACCGGGCGACACGTAGGGGCGAACCTACGTGTTCGCCCGCGGGCAAATACACAGGCCTTCCCCTGCAGGCCGCCAATTAATGCGCTTTTATGAGTAAATCTTTGTCGACTTGTTCAAAGAAGCTTGAGGAAGTCTTCTCTGCTGATATCTGTATCCCGTAGAATCTTTGACAAGCTGAGTTCCCCCTCTGCTGGTCTGTCTTCAGCTTCAAGACAAAGTAGCGCCGCCTCTTTCATACGTTCCATCAGTTCGTCCAGAGATCTGGCTTGAGTATGACATGCCTTGAGTTCAGGAACGGTTCCCACAAAATACCCGTCCTCATCCCTCTCGATGACCACGGTAAATTCCCTCTTCACTTTTTCCTCTTCGTTGATGACAAATGGGCGGCTCGGTTCTAACAACCAGTTTAAATCAAGCCATCGCTAACTTTCAATGAGTTCTGGACCCTACACCGCATGAAATCAAAGGACCACCAGGTTGTTGCGGTGGATAACCTCATCGCCGTATTCGTGTCCCAATACCGAGGCTATCCTGTCCGAGTGTTCCCCCATGATGGCCTTTATATCGTCGCAGCTATAGTTGCTGATTCCGTAGCCGATCTTTCGGTGGTCTTGGTCTACTATTTGCACTGTCTCACCCCGGGAAAAATGGCCACGCACGTCGACCACCCCGGGCGGCAGCAAACTCTTGTCCTGTTGGGTCAAGGCTTTTACCGCGCCGCTATCTATTACCAGTTCACCGCGCGAGGCCAGGCCGCTGAGGAGCCAGCGCTGGCGGCTTTCCAATTTTGTCGTCGTCGGCGGGAAAAAGGTCCCCAGGGCTTCCCCCGAGGCCAGTCTGACCAGCACGTCGCGGGTCTGCCCTCCGGCAATCACCACGCCGACACCTGATGCCGTAGCCAGTTTGGCTGCCTCCAGTTTGGTCATCATGCCCCCGGTGCCGCGCTGGCTGCCCGTCCCGCCGGCCAGGCGTTCCAACCAGGCATCGATGACCTCCACCCTGGGTATCAGGGTGGCGGCAGGGTCTTTGTGGGGGTCGGCGGTATACAGCCCGCCGGTGTCGGTCAGGATAACCAGCAGGTCGGCATCGACAAGGTTAGCCGCCATCGCCGAGAGGTTGTCGTTATCCCCAAACCGGGCTTCGCGGATTTCATCTGTGGCCACCACGTCATTTTCATTTACAATACAGATTACACCCATCTCCATCAAGCCCAGCAGGGTGTTCCGCGCGTTCAGGTAGCCATGACGGTCCGAGAGGTCGCCTTTCGTCAGTAGCGCCTGGGCCACAGTGATGCCGTGCCAGGCAAACAACTGCTCGTAGGCGGACATGAGGCTGCTCTGTCCCACCGAGGCCAGGATCTGCCTGTAAGGCACGTCCCGCCTTTCCGGGCGTCCTGCCAATTTGCGCCGCCCGGCGGCAATGGCCCCGGATGAGACAATGGTCTGCTCGATGCCCCGCTGGTGAAGCCTGGCCACCTGGCTTACGATGGCCGACATCATTTCCAGGTCCAGGCGGTCGGTCCCGGCGGTCAGCAGGTTGGTGCCCAGCTTGACCACCATGCGCCGCGGAAGCGTTATCTGGTCCGCCGTCACTTGAGCCTCAGTTTGTGCTTTTCTTCGCTTATCCGTCGGCATTGATAAATCGGGTGGCACAGGCGTCCCTGCCTGTGAACCATCGTTCTCACTCGGACGTTGTGAACGTGCTCAACGCTGCTGGCTCCGTGGGCTACCCCGGTACCACAGGCGTCCCCGCCTGTGAGAATAGATTTCAACCGTTCACCTTCGCAGGTGCGTCCAATCATGAAATTATAGCACTATTCCTTGACCGTAAGACGAACAGAAAAGCGTATGCTGCCACCTGGGAAGCCATAAGTGGTGAAGAATGCCACCGCACTGACCGTTCGATTCAGTCTTGAGAAGCAAGTGCTTGGCGCCGTACACCGCTGTGTCTTGCACGGGTCCTGCCATAACGTTTGCCAGTTGAACACAAATGATGTACGATTGTACACAATAGGTGTTCACCAATGTTGGAATATTTTATCACATCAAGGACGAAGCGGAGCTTGCTGAAGCTATTGCTCACCAACCCGGATAAGCGGTTCTATGTCCGGGAAATCGCCCGCCTTACCGGTGAGCCCGTGAACGCGGTCCGGCGGGAGCTCGGCTACCTGGAAAAAGCGGGACTGGTGAGGGCCTATGCCCGGGGAAATCTAAAATATTACGACGTCGTCAGGGAGTTCCCATTCTTCCTCGAGCTCAAGAAGATAATCTATGCGACGGTAGGGCTAGGCGACTACCTGAGAGAGAGATTCGAGTCTACCGGTTCGATTGACTTCGCCTTTGTTTACGGGTCGGTTGCCAGGAACGAGGAGACAGCCCGCAGCGACATTGACCTCTTTGTGGTGGGAGAAATCACTGAGGCAGACCTGCACAATCTGGTCCGGCGGGCTGAGCATGAAACTGGACGGGAAATAAATTACACGCTAATGACCAGGAGCGAGTTCGCCGACCGAAAGTCAAAGGGTGAACCTTTCATAAAACGCGTCTTGAAAGAACCGAAGGTGTTTTTGATTGGCAGCCTTGAATTTGTCGCTCACATAGACAGCAAGCTGCACCCATCGACAGCAGGCGACAAATAGCCATTTTCCTGAGATGTCGAGCCGTCTGCATCCCGCCATTTTCCTGCAATTACGCCACAATCCGCCCCTGCGGGCGAGCAATCCCGCCCTTCGCCGCCGCGCCCCGGCACGGCGCACCGTGCCGCTACAGGCGCGCTCGTATTTGACATTCCTGACAAAGCTAGTGGTATAATTCGGCTCTGAGCTAATAACGTCCCGCAGCGAGAGGTGCGCGCCAAAATGGTCTACCGAATAACATTGTTCAGTCTGATTATTTCGCTGTTTGCCGCCTGGGGCTGCACGGCCACCACCGGACCGGCAACGCCGCCGCAGAAACAGACGCCGTCTAAAGTGGAATCCCCGGCAACCGCCGGGTGGGAAGCGGAATGGCAGCAGGTACTGGCTGCCGCCAGGAAAGAGGGCACGGTGATGCTGTATGGCCCTCCCATCCCCGCGGCACGCCAGGGTTTCATAGAGACCTTCCAGCGGTCATACCCGGGCATTACCCTGGACTACCTACCTCTCGGCGGCGCGCAGACCTCGCCCAAGATAAGGGCGGAGAGGGCCGCCGGGCTATACCTGGCCGATGTGCATGTCGGCGGTACTACCACCATACTGACGCAGCTCAGGGAATTCGCCCAGCCGCTGAGGCCCCTTTTGATACTGCCCGAAGTCAAGGACGAAAAAGCATGGCTGGACGGCAAGCTCTATTTTACCGACAACGCCGGCGAGATCAACCTGGGGTTCACCATAAGGGCGAACTCCAATATCGCCTTTAATACCGACCTGGTGAAACCGGGCGACATAACCTCTTTCTGGGACCTTACCAAGCCTAAATGGACCGGCCAGTCGGTAATGGCCGACCCCAGGATCGCCGGCGCCGGACTGGCCATGGCGACCTTCTGGTACATGCACAAGGACCTCGGCCCTCCCTTCATTGAGGCTTTCGCCAAGAATAAGCCGGTGCTCACCCGAGACCTCCGGCTCATGACCGAATGGGTGGGCCGCGGGAAAAATGCCATCGGCGTAGCCACCGATACCGCTCTGGTCTTCGAATTCCGGAAAGCGGGAGCGCCCCTGGCGCCGGCGGATATCATGAAAGAAGGGACTTTTTCAACTTCGGCCTTCGGCTCGGTCATAGCCATGAACAAGCCCCCTCATCCTAACGCTGCCAGGGTATTCATCAACTGGCTGCTGAGCAAAGAAGGGCAAACGGTATGGACCAGGACCTCCGGGTTTGCCAGCCGCCGGCTGGACGTGCCCACCGACCACCTGTCCGAAGAGATGAAGATCGTTCCCGGACGGGACTACAGCCCGGGCGACAATGAGCCGGTGGTCATGTCCAAAGACGACATCATTCCCCACCTGGTCAGGATATTTGCCGGTTTCTGATTGCCAGGACAAATAGGAGATTACCCTCAATGGCCAGACCTACCAGGTTTACCCCGGAGATGGAGAACGAGTATCTGGGGAAGGGTTATTGGACCAGGACAACTTACGCCGACATATGGGACCGCAATGCCCGCGAGTTCCCTGACAAAGAAGCGGTGGTTGACTCGAACACCCGGATCACCTGGTCGCAGGCCAAACAGTGGATAGACCGGCTGGCCCTGGGTTTCCTGGACATGGGATTCAAGAAAGATGAACTCATCGTCCTCCAGCTTCCCAACAGCGCTGAGTTGAACATCCTCCGTCTGGCGGCGGAAAAAGCCGGCCTGCTCTCACTGCCCATAATGCGCACTTTCCGGCACAAGGAAGTGGAGTACATCCTTCGCTATACCGGGGCCAAAGGAATCGTGGCGCCGGTGGCCTTCAGGGACTTCAACTACCTCTCCATGCTTTCCGAAATAAAGGATAGCGTTCCGGAGCTAAAGCACATATTTACCGTCGGCGACCGGCCGGGAACCGGGACCGTTTCCATCCGGCAGATGGTCGAAACCCCCATCGAGAAGAAGTATCCCGCCGACTATCTGGAAAAGACCAGGATGCCTTTCAACGAATTCAGCCTGGTATTTCTCACCAGCGGCAGCACCGGCCTGCCAAAATTCGTGGAGAATCCGATTTGCACCATCACCTGCCGCGAATTCTGGCTGGTCAATAATTTCAAATTCACCAAAGATGACATTTTTGCTATTGTCTCGCCTACAGCCGGCGGCTCCAACGGCAGGGCCTATAGTTCGGCGCCCATCGTGGGGGCGAAGATCGTCAACATGGAGAAATTCGAGGCCGAAGATGCCCTGAAGCTGATCGAAAAGGAACGCATAACGGTGTTCCCGGCGGTACCGGCCATGTTGACCATGATGTTGAGGCATCCGAATTTTGGCAAATACGACCTGAGCTCCTTGAAACTGATCTCCAGCATGGGTTCGGTGCTGCCGTACGACATTGGCATGGAAGTAGAACGAAAGATGGGCAAGCTCATTCAGAATTACAGCTCCATCGACTGTTCAGTGGCCTGTATGGGACGCCCGACAGACCCGCCTGAAAAGCGAATCCGCACCGCCGGCCGGCCATACGCCTGGGCAGAACTGAAGCTCCTTGACGACGACGGCAAAGTAGTGCCGCCGGGGGGCATCGGCGAGGTCAACCTCCGCGGACCGGCCGGGGTATCGGGCTATTTCAAAG
>CAZFEA010000262.1:0-5262 GCA_964518085.1 uncultured Dehalococcoidia bacterium | reverse complement strand
AAGCCATGAACAAGAAGACCTTACTACAGGTGGGGATAGTGACTGCTGTGGCGGCAGCGCTGCTGGGGTTTGTCCTTTTCGGGCTGCAGGGCGTCAAGGGGGGGTCAAAGGAAGCGGTCGTAAGCTACTCCTGGAGCGCCGATCCCGGCTCAGTCCAACCCGGTACCAATGACGGACCGGGCAAGGTTGGGAGATTCCCGGCGCCGCCGGACGGGCAGCCTTCAAGAAACATCCCTGTGTTTAATCCCTACGACCATGGCAGGGACCCGAGAACAGCTAACCTGCCGCCCTGGCAGCTTCCCAGGGACATCCTGATAATCAACGCGGCCCCCGACGTGACGCCCACTCCGTCTCCGCCGGGTAAAGATATCGTGACAACTTATTCATATGATATTCCAAGAGAACGATGGATCAAGCAGACCCAGCTTGTCGAACCCCAGAACCCTCTACGCCGGAACAATACCATAATAGTGCGCCTCGAAAATGATAACCCGGTGAAGGAAATAGTTATCGACGAGGCGATAATATCCACCGGTTCACAACCGCTGCTGGTCATTGATGGCAAGTTCGACGCCACCATGACCGGCAAAATCCACATCGGCGTGTTGAAGTTCAAGCAAGTGGACGCAGCCGAACTGGAAATCGTGGCTGACGTCGTGAGGGTCCAGATCCAGAACACGGTGGCCAGGGACGATGAACTCAGGCTGGAGCTGACGCCAGTTAACGTGGTCCGCATCGGCAGGGGAGGAGCCACCAGCCTCTTCCTGGGCCGGGACTGGGACGCGGAACGACAGGACGAACAAGACGACGAAAAGAAAGACAAGAAAGAAAAGAGGGTGACCGGGCTGAGGGTGGACCGCATTGTCATCAAGGGGCCTCAGGCAGGCGTAGGTTTTGTCGAGTCGATTACCATAAAGCGCACCGGCGTATTCGGCAAGATAGATATCAGGAACGTAGCCATACAGGACCTCATACTCCAGGACGTCTCGCTGGATGACAACATCAATCGTCCGACGCCGACCCCAACGGCAACTCCGAGCTCAGGTCCGCTGGTCAGATAGGCCGAATCATACCGGGTGGCACACACTTCTCCAGGGTTAAAGGTACGTGTCGATGTCTCATAAACATC
The DNA here is from genome assembly GCA_964518085.1 of uncultured Dehalococcoidia bacterium. Classification (GTDB taxonomy): domain Bacteria; phylum Chloroflexota; class Dehalococcoidia; order JACQUA01; family JACQUA01; genus JACQUA01. The sequence continues at coordinate 4,133 of CAZFEA010000262.1, read as the reverse complement.
CTGGACTCCTGATAACGCTGGCAGTCATGGGGCTTTTTGCCTTCTCCGCCTGCTTTCTGAAACGCCCGGCCCCGGCCACCGAGCTGCGCCGGATCGAGCCTTACCCCTCAGATGCACCGGCCCAAATAGTGCTGACCCCACCGCTCCCGGCGCCAAATGGCGGCACCCCCGCGCCGGCTCCTGCCGACAATTCCCTTCCCACACTTGCGGTAGTGCCGGTCAAGGCCTACGCCTATCCCCCAAGCCATATGGACATCATCTTTTCCCTTCGAGACCAGAACGGCCGCGCCGAGGTGGCGCCTTCAGACATGCTTAAGGTCCGGATTTTTGAAAATGGGCAGGAAGTTGATTACTCCGAGACGGCCTACTTCGTTGACCAGGCGGAAAATCTGGAGCTCGAGGTAGTGTTTGTCCTTGACTTTACCAAGAGCATGAAGGATTCGGGAGCCATTCCCTTGATGATCGAGGGCGCCAAAGCGGTGGTAGAAAGGCTGGGCGAAGCCCATCGCATTGCCGTAGTTGAATATCATGACCGCAACCAGGAACCTGCGGTGCTCCAGGGACTGACCACCTACAAGCCTTCGCTGTCTGCCGCCATCGACGAGTTCCAGGAGCAGGGCTATTTGAGCGGCGCATCGTCGGGCTGGGATGCGGTGTACAAAGGTCTTTCCCTCTTCACCTCCCGCGCCGAGGAAACAAAGGAAGGGAAACGCATCGTCAGGACCCTGGTGTTCCTTTCCGACGGCAGAGATACGAGCAGCACGCGAAAACCCTCTGATATTGTCAGTTTGGCCCGAAATGAAGGAATCCAAGTATATGTCGTGGGGACAGGGAAGGTCGATGACGGAGATACTCTGGTGACCACAGCCGCCGCCACGGGCGGAGCATATTACCGGGCCGACCGGGTTGATCAAATTCGAAACCGGTTTGAAGAGATCGCCTCCGACGTCAAAGGACAGTATGTCATCAAATACGTAAGCCTGCGTACCAGCGGTTCTTACAACATCGCCATAAACGTAAGCTACCAGGGCCGCATGGGAAGCTCGTCCATTGGCCAGGTGAACCTGGGCAGCCTCTTCCGGCGGGGTGGGGACCTGGTGGGTCAGGTGACCATCGACAAGCCAGTCGTCGCGAGGAACAGGATTGAAACCTTCGTCAGATTGAACCACGTTCCGCGCGAAGTAAATCAACTGAAACTCAAACTGGCTACCAGCAAACCTTACCGGCTGGAACTGGCGCCCCGTTCCCAGGGAGGCATCCTGGAGAACTGGATTGTCGAGGGCCCGGATGCCGATGGTTACTTCTGGCTATCCTCACCGGCGCCAGGCCGGTTCCTGTCATTCGGTGATTCCGGGGTGATCTTCAAGGCAACCATCTACAACTTCACCGAAAGCCGCCTGGCAGTCCCGTTGATGTTCGACAACAGCATATACCGGTATGGCCAGAAGTTTGAGGTACGGGGTAACGAAATCGTAGCCACACAGGAGTTGCCTCCCACGGAAATGCCCGCCGATACCCCGCCGGCGGTGTCGCCGGCTGTCACCGCTCCGACGGGCGGGCGGACGATTCCTATACAGCAGGCCGAACAAATTGCGCTTCACTTCAGCCAGTTCATTGTCTCCGTCCGCGGTAAAGGAAAGTCTCCCGGGCCACCGGGCATGGGTGTCATCATTGATGGGTCCAGCCACGTTCTTACCGACTTCAACTCGACAAGAGGGCACGCCGAGGTGGAGGTCAAGCAACGGGACGGCCGGGTGCTGACAGGCCTGGTAGCGGGCAGGGACGAAGCCAGGAACCTGTCGTTGATCAGCCTGCCTCCCGGCGCGGGTCCGAGGCCAAAGATTGGGGAGACAGCGGGGACCACGCCCTGGGAACCAGCCGTTCTGGTGGCAAGGCCCGCGGACAGCGCCCTGATGTACCGGACGGTCAACCTTTCCCGGTCCACCTATGACCTGGCCGCGAAAGGCAATATGTTCATCCTGCAAACACCCGTGGCCGACCTGAAATACCGGGGCGGATTCCTGGTCAATTCCGCGGGTGAACTGCTCGGAACCTTAATCGGACAGAGGTTCACCCCCGCTAGTATGCCGGCAATAAGAGAGCTGAATACGGCCCTTGACCTGTTCGACCTGCCGACCTGGCTGGCAGACCTCAAAAAAACGCCGCCAAAAAAGGACCTCCCGTTCGCGACCTCATTCTTTGACGGAGCTTTTGAGAAATTCAGCGTCGAACACCCGGCAACCTGGAAATTCACCGCAGTGCAAAACGGAGGGAACATCAGCAGCCCCGACCATAAGTCGGCCATCATCGAGATCAGGGACTCCATATATTTGCAAAAGGGCGTCCCCTACGTGATGGAAATCTGGGAACAACTGATGGCAGACAAGTATCCCGACCACCGGCGTCTGCAATGGCGTACCTTCGAAAACCCGGAACCTAAAGTGTCTCCGGCGCAGGAGTCCGTCGCCGTGATGTGGCAATCAGGGACAGGGACATACTTCAGGACCGTACTGTACGGGGACCGGAGGAGCCGAACGGTAATCGAAATGTACGGTCAGGTTGACTTCCCCGATTTCCCGGGCGTCCGGGACATATTCGACCGGATCATGACGTCGCTGAGTGTCCATTCTTGAGTAGCCGCTGGAACGCGGCCATCACTTCCGGATGCGGAGTCCCATCTTTGCGCCGGACAATGTGTTGTTCTCCTGGCCCCTCGTGGTACCACCTCTGCAGGGCCGCTGCCGTCTTTTCCGGTGGCGTATCTATGATGTAGGTCTCGAAACCTATTTCCGCGCCCGCCCGGTCCGCCGGCAGGCGGGAACGCCGGGGAAAAATGTGAAGGTGCCAGCGGAAATACCTTCTTGCCTCGTCCATCACCGCAAACGGGGCCTGGTGAACGGCAATGTTCAGATCACTCGTTCCACGATAGAAAAATAGCGCCGGAAAGATGCCAAGTATGGGGCGGATTATCTTGCGGCGCAGGTAGCCATCCATCTGCAGGATGTGCGACACCGGCTCTTTTGGGAATACCAGTATTTCGTCGGGGCAGGACGGGGCAAAGGCGGCGGTGATGAACACGTCATTATCGTGGATAACCCTCACCCGGTTGAGCCGCTCTTCCTCCATGAGAAGATCGAACGGATTGAGGCCATACTCATCGTACATTTCCCGGCAATGGGTGATCTCACGGTCCTGTCGGGGGTCCATGCGGCAGGTGATGCTCTTGCGCTGGGAATGGGGATGTTGCTGGGAGGCGCCGGCAAAGGGACCCCAATTGGTGAAGTCCATAAACCCGATCACGCTCGGGTCTCTGGCGCAGATACTGCTCAGGTCGTATGAAGACTCGATCATGCGCTCCATGTCATCAAAGTAAAGATCGGAGAGAAGAAGCTTGTGCTCGCCAAAAGGGGGGTACAGGGTTATCCAATCATACCGTTCCCAGGGAAACAGGTTCGGGACCGACACCGCGCCACACTCGTGTTCCACCCGGTTGTCGGGTGTTTTCTCTTTATAGCTGCAGAAGTCGCAATGTGCGATCGGGCTGATGTTCAGGTCTACCGAGATGGCAATACTTCGCTTGGCCCTTTCCTCGGAGATCTTGCATATTTGGCCCGAGATAGGGTCCACGCGGGTGGTGTAAAGCAGCTCCCTGCATTCCCCCTGAGACATGAAGGGAATAGTCCTGCCCGGAAAACCCTGAAGCACACTGACCGTTGTTCTCATAAGGTTCCTTCTCCTGCTACAACAACTGCATTTGTTGGGAGATTAAGACATCAGGCGTGGTGCCCAGTGCGGCGGCGAGCTTGCGGATCGTCCTCGGTGAGGGCCGGCGGAGTCCTTTCTCGGCGCGGTTGATAGTGGCCAGGCTGACCCCCGACTTCTGGGCAAGGTCTCTTTGTGACAGGGCCTGAAGTTCCCTCAATCGCTTTAGCGTGCCGTTCACGGTGCAACCCCGCAAAAGATTTTGGGCAATATAGCACGTGAACAACCGTTTGTCAAGTCGTTTTAATTTTGTACTCATTTCGCCAGCGGCACATTGCCCCGTGCCCGACTGCGTAGGGGCGAACCAGAGAGACCTGATTCCATCAGGTCTCGGCGGCTCGCCCGCACTGGGCCGCGCCGAAACCATAGCC
>CAZFEA010000261.1:0-5293 GCA_964518085.1 uncultured Dehalococcoidia bacterium | reverse complement strand
CACCACCCTGGACCCGGCAATAGCGAGAGAAGCCAACTCTCACACTTACATCGTCAAGGTGCTCGGCGGCCTTGTCGCCCTGGACGAGGAGCTCAACATTGTCCCGGACCTGGCCGAACGCTGGCAGGTAACCGAGGGTGGCACAGTCTATACTTTCCAATTGCGCCGCAACGCGGTTTTCCACAATGGAAAACCCGTAACCGCCAGTGACTTCAAGTATTCCTGGGAGCGGGCGGCCAACCCCGGGACCAAGTCGCTGACGGTCGATACTTACCTCGGGGACATCGTCGGGGTCAAGGACATGCTGGCGGGCAGATCCCAGGATATCAGGGGAATCAAGGTGATCGACGACAACACCCTTCAGGTTACCATTGACGCCCCCAAAGCCTATTTCCTGGCCAAGTTGACCTATCCGGTCGCCTTCGTGGTGGACAAAGACAACGTGGCATCAGGCGCCAACTGGTGGAGGCAGGCCAACGGCACCGGGCCTTTCAAGCTGGTGGAATGGAAAAGGGATGAGCTGCTGATCCTGGAGAGAAATGAGTCCTATCACCGGGAAAAGTCCAGGGTGCCCTTCGTGGTATCCAGGCTTTTCGGCGGCAGGCCGATGACCATGTATGAAACCGGGGAAATAGACGTGGCCGGCGTTGGTCCGGCCGACATCGACCGTGCCAGGGACCCGGACAACCCGCTATCCAAAGAACTCAAATTCTTCCCGGTGGTCAGCATCGACTACGTTGCTTTCAGCATTGACCGGCCGCCTTTCGATGACGCCAGGGTGCGCCAGGCGTTTGTTCATGCCGTGGACACGCAGAAGATCCTGAGCCGTGTTCTCAAAGACATGAACCCGAAGGCAAACGGCATCCTGCCTCCGGGCATTCCGGGACATAATCCGGATTTGAAAGGCCTGGAGTTCAATGTGGAGAAGGCTAAACAGCTCATAGCCGAGTCCAAATATGGAAGTGTGGCCAGCTTCCCGCCCATCCGGTTCACCCTCGCGGGCAGCGGCGGCGATATCCCCGACCAGGTTGCCGCGATTATCCAGGAATGGAAGGAGAACCTGGGGGTCCAGGTGACTGTAAGACAGCTCGATCCCGAGACCTTCTCCTATGTCATAAAAGAGGAAAGGGATGAGTTGACCCTGGGCGGCTGGGTTGCCGACTATCCTGACCCCGAGAACTTCCTGGATGTGCTTTTCCATACCGGCAGCCAGGCCAACGATAGCGGGTATAGCAACCCGGAGATCGATTCTTTGCTGGACAAGGCCCGTGTCGAGCAAGACCCGGCAACCAGGATTAGAATGTACCAGGACATCGAGACCAGGCTGATAAACGACGGTGCGGCGCTCCCCTTGTGGTTTGGAAGTCACCATGTCCTGGTGAAGCCATATTTGCAGGGTTACCGGCTGAGCCCGCTGGGCTACCCGATGTTCGAGTTGACAACCATCGGGCCCCGATAAGGCCGTACCCGCGAGCCGCCGACTCGCCCTCAAATTGGCCGAAATCGAGTATGGCAAATTCGGACATATTTTTTGCCCAACATGACGCCGGAAATCACAGGTATCTTCGGAATGCAAGAGCGGGCCAACGGCCCGCGGCTACGGTAACTAACCGATGCTTCTGGCCGCGATTATCCTCGGTCTGACCTACCTGGGCATAATCTTTACCCGTTTGCCTCGTGTCAACATTGACCGGCCTGCGGCGGCCCTGACTGGCGGGTTGCTCATGGTCCTGCTGGGCGTGGTAAGCGCCCAGCAGGCCCTGGCGGCGGTTGACTTTCAAACCCTGGCGCTGCTTTTTGGCATGATGCTGCTCATCGAGGCCCTGCAGCGCGCCGGTTTCTTTACTACCCTGGCTGCCCGGAGTGTGTCCCTGGCGACCAGCCCCAAACAACTCCTGTGGCTGGTGGTAATAGCCACCGCGGCCGCCTCCGCCTTCCTGGTCAATGATGTTGTGGTGCTGCTTTTCACGCCGGTGATTATCAGCGCCTGCCGTGGACTCAAGCTCAATCCGGTTCCTTACCTCATCGGAGAGGCCATGGCTTCCAACATAGGTTCTGTGGCCACTATTGTAGGCAACCCTCAGAATATGCTGATAGGAGTGGCATCCGGCATGACCTTCAGCCGTTTTTTCATCGTCTTGCTGCCGGTGGCCGTCGTGTCCACTATTCTGCTTATCGTGGTGCTTAACCTGTTCTTCCGGGCCGTTTTTTCGCAGGCCATGCCGCAAGTTTCCCTGGGGCACAACGCCCTTTCCGTGGCTGCGGGCCACCCGATGCCGGCAGGGCAGCGGCGCCTTCTAACCCGGGTCCTGCCAATTGTCGGAATGACCGTCGCCGGTTTCTTTGTTGGCAGTCTGTGGGGTCTAAGCGTACCGATGGTGGCCCTGATGGGCGGGGTAACCGCCGTGTTGTTCAGCGGCGTCAGGCCCTCGCGACTGATTCGCGGCATCGACTGGGTGCTGCTGGTATTCTTTGCCGGACTGTTTGTGGTGGTCGGTGGCGCCAGGCAGGCGGGAGTCCTGGACATCTTTCTGAGCCGAATTGCCCTGCAACCCGACGGCTTCGGGATTTTTTCGCTTCACCTTTCCAGCGCTGTGCTGTCCCAGATAGTGAGCAATGTTCCGCTCACCATGCTGGTGATTCCCCTGGTGCAGCAAGCGCCATCGGACGTCCTGTGGATTTCGCTGGCGGCGGGATCGACCCTGGGGGGCAACGCAACCATTCTGGGCTCGGTGGCGAACGTTATCGTGGTGGAAGGGGCCTACCGGCAGGGGGTGGAGATCAAATGGTGGGAATTCGCCAGGGTCGGGCTGGTGGTCACCGGGGTGACCCTGGCGGCATCGATCATCCTGATTTACCTGGAATTCACCCTGGGACTATTGGGGTGAGGCGGCAGGTAACGGGACGGGGCTCAAAACGTACCCGCGAGCCGTTGGCTCGCCCTCAAATTGCCGGCAATGGCGTGGACTAAATTCAAACACATTTTTTGCGCGGCATGACGACATGGATTGTTCGTATCATCGGAAATGCAAGGGCGAGCCGACGGCTCGCGGCTACGCGTGGCGCGCGGAAACCGCGCGAATGCGGAGAGAATCATGGTAGCTGCCTTAACTCAATATCGGTCATGGGATAGTCCTTGACATTGGCTGTAAGGAGAATCGCCCCGAAATTGACGGCAGTAGCAGCTACCAGTGTGTCAGTGACTGTCAACGTTGTCCCCCGCCTCGCAAATCCAAAACGGTATTGCCCCGCAGCCCTGGCAACATCCCTTGAGATTTCGTAGTAATAGAGGTTGCCGATTAATTCTTGGGCCGCGCCTTGCTCGCTCTCAGTGAGCCCTGAATAAAGCTCCGCTATATTAACGGCGCACACTCCCAACTCGTCGCCTTCGATTGCCATCCGGGCTAGAACCTCTGTGACCCGTCTGTCACCCCGAAGGTGATCAATGAGAACGGTAGTGTCCAGGAGATATCTAGTCACGACCGGGTCTTGCCAGACGCTCCATATCCAGCCGGCGTGATTCTCTAACCCACTGCGCAACCTGTTTCGACGTTTCCCACTCGGGGTGATTTTTCTCCGACACAATTCCCGCCGTGTCCCTGAGGGCGTCAGCTATCGCTGTTTTCTTCAGTTTCTCCCTGATGGCCTCCTCGACGAAACGGCTTCGTTTTCTTTTGCCGACCAAGTCGTCGATTTCGTTGACCAGGTCTTCGGGCAATACGACATGAGTCCGCATTTCATTACCTCGGATGGAACTAAGTCACATTATTATACACACAGTAATGGGACATATCAACTTCAGAGGTGAGACGTAAGAAGTGAGAGGTGCGGGCAAGCCCGAGCCGGCGGCTCGCGGCTACGGGGTAAAGCCCATCGCCCTGAAGACGAACGGGGCTACCAGGAAGAGGACGCCATTGGTTATGCCGTGGCCGAGGATCACGCCGAGCAACGACCCTGTCTTTCTCACACACCAGGCGAAAAACAGGGCGATGACAAATACCAGCACAATATCCCAGAAGGACACGTGGATCACGTGGATAATGGCGAATATGAAGCTGACATAGACGATATTCCACTTGCCCAGCGACTGGAATGTGGCCCGCTGCATCACCCCGCGGAAGATGAACTCTTCGACAAAGCCGGTGGTTAGCAGCAGCGCCAGGCCGGGCAACCAGGCGTTGGTCCAGGTCAGGTTCGGAATAAGGGGGTCATAGCGCAGGACAAAATATTCCATGAACCCGAAGGCGATGCCGGTAGCGGCCACCACCGCCTGCCAGGACAGCCTGTTGAAATTGAAGCCCACCTCCCGGGGAGTCATTTTCAAACGCAGCATTACCAGAAAGGTGGCCACGGCAATAGGGGTGTAGATGAGAACGTAGGAAACAAAAGGCCTGCCCATCAGGAGAGGAACACTATAGCTGGCAATCCGGGTCATCGGAGCAAGGGTCAGGGCAAGAAGCATTTTGCCCATCGGGGTATCAGTGCGCAGTGTGGAATGGATAACCAGGGCAAAAAGAATTATTACCTGGAAAATAACGCCGACAGGCCGGCTGTACAAAGCGCCGATGATTTCCGCCAGCGAGATGAGGACCATATAGGTCAGGCTGACGGGAATGTCCGGCTTCGCCTCGAACAGGGTCCTCAAGGCGTTCCGTGATTGGAAAACTACGGATAATCTCATCATTTCATTCAGGAGCGGGGGGCCGTGGGCGCCGCCAGGTTGCAAATATTGCCGATCAACATTTCTATGGCCATATCAGGGTCGCTTTTTCCGGTTTTAATAGCAATATCGGTCTGCAAAATGCGCTGGTACAGGTCTTCCAGTACTGGAAGAGAGTACTTCTTCGCCTTTGCCAGGATGATCCTCAGGTCCCTTTCATCAAGCAGCCTCGACTCCCGGGCCAGCTCCTGCGGCACGACCTTGCCAGCGGATATCAGGCCGGCCAGAAGCAGCCTCCTGGTTTCCCTGGTCAGCATTGCCAGCAAATAGGGCGCCCCGGCGCCCGAGTTCCGAAGCAGGCGTAGGAATTCCAGCGCCTTCTGCAGCCGGCGCTGCAAAATGACATCGACGAATTGAAAGACGCTGGCTTCGCGGGCATAGCTGACCGCCTCTTGCACGTCGGACATTGAGACCGTCTTTTCAGCGCAAAACAGCGCCAGTTTCTGAAGTTCACTGTCAATCAGCCACAGGTTGTTGCCGAGAAGCTCTATCAGGTAGTTGGCCACCTGGGGAGGAAGGTCCACGCCACGTTTTACGGCCCGCTCGCGAATCCACAGGAAGAGGTCATCGGCT
>CAZFEA010000260.1:0-5297 GCA_964518085.1 uncultured Dehalococcoidia bacterium | reverse complement strand
CGGTGCGTCCTTTCAACCATTATTTCCGTGCCTCGTCGATAATCTTCTTGGCCACAGCCTGCATTTTTCCCCGGTAAAGAATGAGGTCCTCCGAGTCCAGGAACAGTTTTTCTCCCGGCTGGGGAAGCATGATCGGGAAGAAGCCCTCCACCGGTACGTCGGCCCGCAAACTGGGGCTGCCGAAACCCTTGGAAAAAACTGTTTGCCCTTCTCTGGTCAACAGCCAGTTGGCGAATACCGTGGTCGCATTAGGGTGGGGCGCACTGGCGCTGATAGCCATCGCCCCCGCCGCCGGGGAAACGAAGGTGCCTTCCCGGGTGATGGCAACAGTGATGGGGGCGCCGATGCGCAGAAACTCGTCCATTGTCTCCGGTAGGGGGGCCAGGGCGATGGCGTATTTTCCGCGGACGACGGACTCTACCTGAATCCGGTAGTCCCTTTCAATGACCAGTCCCTGTTCCTTGATCAGGCGGGTCAGGAAGACCGTGGTCCTGTCCAGGTCCCAGAGGTCGTGGGCCAGGTGGGCAATGAAGGCATTGCCGGCTCCGGTAACCGTGGGATCGTTAAGGGTGATCTTCCCCTTGTACTGGGGCTTCAACACATCGTCGTAGCCGCCGATCTCACCGGACTTGACCAGGTCTGTGTTATACGCGATATAGCGTTGGACGCTGGCGGCCATGCCTATGGCCAACTTGTCTTTGTCCAGGTAGGGGACCCGGTTGCCGCTCCATGCCTTCGGGTCGATGGCTTCCGGGAGGATGAGCAGCGGCTCCATGGGGCGAAAAACGCCGGCAGGCTTCATGGTAGAGATCAGGGTGGGGCCGCCGGCGCCAAAGAGGTCGGCAACCGCCAGGCCGGCGGTCTTCTCGGCCTGTACTTTGGCAAACAGCTCGGCACCACGGGCGAAGGGAGAAAACTCCAGGTTAATGCCATACTTTTGGGTAAAGGCTTCCCGGAGCGCCGCCGAGGCCTGGGGGCGCCAGGCGGTGTTGTAAATGGTGACCGTGCCTTCTTTTCTGGCCGCGGCCAGGAGCTCATCCCATTGTTGTTCCCAACCGGCTTTGGTTTTTGGTACTGCCGTTTGTTTGGGCGCCGGCGCCGGTGACGGCGCTGCAGGTTGGGTGCAGGCTGCCCACAACGCGACCAGCGCCAGCGCCATGAAAACTTCCAGTACACTCTTCATCTGTTCTTCTCCTATTTGAAAAGTTATTGCGAGTCCGCCTGAGGCGGACGAAGCAATCCCGTCAGGGCGCGCTCAACTCGGTGCGCGCCGTGGCCGGGCGTAGCCGCGAGCCGCTGGGTCGCCCTTGTGTTCCCGAACAATACGAATAAATCGTCCGTGCTCGCGAGCGAGCACCATGAAGTATGAAAAACCATGTCCGCACAGGCAGGGCCGCCTGTGGTACCGGTATTTTCGAGCAATCGCCACGCCCTTTCGGCTACTGTGGCTTCATTGAATCCGGCAGCCCGTACTCGCGCCAGCGCCGCTTGAGCAGTTCCCGGGCCGCGGCGGATATTTCCGTCCCTACCGGTGGATAACGGTTGTTATCCCACTCCGGTCGTTGCTCCAGGCTCCAGTTGATAGTGGCATCGATGAGCATGCGGCGCCACGTGCCCTGGCCGTACTTGATGGCGTCCCTTTCCTCCAGCGGCACGCTCGGGTCCAGCGGCGAGCCGAGGCCATCAAAGAACGAGACATCCCCCATGGCGGCATTGACCCGGTAGGCCAGGGCCCAGTCCACCGCGGTCCGGTCGCGGATATCGATATCGTCGTCGACCACGATCAGGATCTTGGCCTGGTGCACGGCGAACTTGGACCCCCAGATGGCGTTGGCCAGGTGCTGGGCGTGGTGGCGGTAGCTCTTGTGGATGCGGACCTTCATTATCTCCGGCCAGCCGTCAAAGGATATGTCCAGGACGCCCGGGATTCCGCCTTCCTCGAGGTTGTTCCACACCAGCGCCGGCAGCATGTACTTGAGGAAATAGCCATCGCTGGGATAGCGGCCCGGCGTGGCGCCGGCCACCAGCCCGACCAGTATCGGATCGTTGCGGTGGGTGATGCATTCCACCCTGACTACCGGCCGGCGCTCGGCAACGCCGCCGTAGTAGCCGGGGTACTCGGCGAACGGTCCTTCCATCACGAAAGTGGCCGGGTCGGTGGATATCTTGCCTTCGCCCACGATTTCGGCCGAGGCCGGGACCATCAGGTCGCTGGTCTCACATTTGACCAGACTGACCGGTTCGCCGCGCATCGAGCCGCAGACGTTGAATTCCGGCGCCGCAAGGGGGGAACCGGAACACATGAAGAGGTTCGGGTCCCAGCCCAAAACCGCGGCCACGGGCATCTCGCGGCCCATGGACTCGTACTTGGTGAAATGCTTGCCCCAGTCCTGGTTACGCGCCAGGAAAACCGCCACCTTGTTCTTGTCCACTACCTGCCCGCGGTAAGTTCCGACATTCAGCTCACCGGTGACCGGGTCGCGGGTGACCGTGCTCACCAGGGTAAAGATATACCGGCCGGCATCCCTGGGATTCCACAGGGGGACCGGGAACCTTCTCAGCAGGTCGATATCATCCCCACGGACGATATTTTCTTTTATTTCACCGGTAGGCACGGTGACCGGCGGGGTGCCGGTCCGGATACGGCCGCGGAGCCACTGCACGATTTCCCTCTCGCGCATGGTTTCCGGCAGTCCCAGTGCCAGACGCACCCTTGACCGGGAGCCGAGGGTGCCGGTCAGCAGTCTGCGGCAGGGGGCGTCTTTATAGCCCTTGATGTTTTCGAATAGCAGCGCCGGGCCCTTGGCGCTGGAGACTTCGCGGGTTATGGCGCCGAGCTCTTCGTTCCAGTCAACTTCAGCCGGAATGCGGCTCAGTTCGTTCTTTTTTTCCAGAAGGTCTATCCAGGCGCGAAGGTCGTTGAATGCCATGGTTCATGTCTCCGATTTCAGTTTCCCCCTTTGGAAAAGGGGGACCAAGTGGATCTCACCTCCCCTTTTGGAAAAGGGGGAGCAAGTCAAACCCAACCCCCCCCTTTGAAAAAGGGGGAGCAAGACGAATCCAACCTCCCCCTTTGGAAAAGGGGGACCGAGGGGGATTTGCTTTTTTCCCATTGGGCCTCCTTCAGTTTCCCCCTTTGGAAAAGGGGGACCAAGGGGGATTTATGTGGCTCAGCTTTGAGGCAATAATATAGCACTATCCAGTCAGAATGGTCAAGCAGCGTACCCACATACTTATCGCCGGTTCGGCAGGATTCACTATCGCGGATGGCAGGCTGCAGGACTTGGTACCCATTTACTCGGCGGTCATACCATGGACCGGCATTGAAGCGGTCTCACGGGTGGCAGGGTGGCTTTGACGATAGGGCGAAGAAGGGCGGGCGAGCCGCCCCGCCCGCCATCCACACCGCCCCGTGGCGTCGCCCCTACAGGGGGAATATGTCACTTCCCACTTCTCACTTCTCACTTCCAGGACTACCAGCGGCTGTTGGTCTCCTGCCAGGGTTTTCTGAGGTTAAGGTCCTCGGCGATGATCTTGTAGCAATTGTAGCCGTTGTAGGACATCCCGCCGTGAATGGGATGCCAGCCCGAGCCGGTGGCGTAGAGGCCCTGTACCGGCGTCCGGTAGCGAGCCAGCTCGGGCACAGGCCGGAACTTACCCAACTGGCTGGCGGTGGCATCTATGATGGCATAGTTACCATAGGGCGCCATGTTGCAGTTCTTGCAGTGGTCATACGGGGTCAGAGCCACATAGCCGATGACGTTGTCCCAGGTCATGTTGGGCGCCGCCTTGTGCCAGAACTCGAGGACCTCTTCGGCATGGGCCTTTTTGTAGTCCATCCACTCCCTTTCGGTCAGATAGTTGGCGGACAGAACGAATTGCTCGGTTAGCACCGCGCATTTGCCCTCGGGGGCGCGGGTGGGGTCATCGATGGAATGGGCAAGGATGGTGAGATTGAGTTCGTCCGGCATCTTCCCCAGTTGGCGCCAGGCCCATTCCCGTTCCAGCGCCCGGGGATTGCTGCTGATGAGGGTTATGATGTCGGACTTCTGAATATCGGGATTGACGGCCGCGGCCTTGTAGGCCGGAAAATCATTCAAAGCCCAGGTGTACCAGGTTATCGCCGTGAACCGGCGTTCCAGGTTCTTGACCTTCTGGACCACCTCGGGAGGGTAGTATTCGGGGCCGGTCAACTGGAAGACCAGCGCCTCCGGCGAGGTGGTGCTGACGATGACCTTTTTTGCCTCCACTTCGCTCCCGTCCTCCAGCCTGACGCCGGTGGCCCGGCCGTTCTTGATGACGACTTTCTCCACGAACCGCTTGGTGAGGACTTTGGCCTTGTTGGCGGCCAGGATCTTGGTGGCGGCGTGCGCCCACTGGTGGGTGCCTCCCCAGACGCCCTGCGCCTCGCGGGTGAGGCCCAGAAAGGCTACCAGGAACCCGTAGATGCCCAGGCCGGGGAAGGTGGGGGGCACCCCGTAGGACTGCAGGTGGCGGCAGCACATGGCTACCAGGTGGTCGCTTTCGAAGACGTCCTGCAGGACCTCCAAGGACGATTTGGCTGCCTGAGACGGCTCAAAACCAAGGCCGGGGTGGGCGATGAGCCTGTCCATGGCATCCGGCTGGCCGTCCGGAGGGGGAGGGTTATACCACCACTCAAGGAGCAGCGGCATGGCGATCTTGCGCACCCTGTTTTGTAGTTTGATCCAGGTTTCCGCGTCCTTCCGGGAAAACCGGGCGATCTCCCGGGCGGTTTTCTCCTGGGTGGGGTCATTGCGGCGGGTGTAGATAACCATGGGACGGTTGTCTTCTTTGAAAATGGCCCCGGACGAGGAAACTTTCGACTCGATATACCGGCCGCCGAGCTCTTTCCACTCGGGGAAGTCCCTTTCCAGGGTCAGGTGGTAAGTCGAGGCCATGCCCGAGGAATGGTAGTCAGCCAGGAAACCCGGCGCCGGACCTTCATCGGTGCACCAGCCACCGCCGGCCTCGTGTCTCTTTTCGAACACCCCCACTTCCATGCCGCCGAATTTGGCCAGGTACATTGCCGTCACCAGACCCTTGTTTCCGCCCCCGATTACGATTGCGTCAAAACTGGCATCAGCCATTGGTTGCTCCTTTCAAAAAGGACGGGAACCACGAATGAATCCTCCATGCTCGCGAGCGAGCGGCCATGAAGTATGAACATGGCCTACCATCGCGAGGAGACCCAGTTTGCCTCCCCCTTTTGCGAAAGGGGGAGGCAGGGGGATTTTGCCTGTTTCTTAAATCCCCCTTAGTCCCCCTTTTTCAAAGGG
>CAZFEA010000259.1:0-5314 GCA_964518085.1 uncultured Dehalococcoidia bacterium | reverse complement strand
CTGCGGCGGGCCGGGTGGCCCGCCCGTGGCAACATGGCGTGCCGCGCCGGGCCCGCCTTCTTGTAACGGCGCGCGGCAGCGCGCAAGAGGCAACAGACCATGAGCGAGCGGGCTAGCCGCCGAGCCGTGAGGAAAGCGTAGCCGCGAGCCGCTGGCCCGCCCTTGCATTTTCGACCATGGTGCCAACAATCCCGGCATAACATGTACGAAACAGGCACTCACGCCCGCTTGCGGCGGGCACCATGAAGGATGAAAATGATCTATCATGGCCAGGAGACCCAGTTTACCTCCCCCTTTCGCAAAAGGGGGATACAGGGGGATTTTGCCTGTTTCTTAAATCCCCCTTAGTCCCCCTTTTTCAAAGGGGGAGACGACGGTATTCCCGTAACAAGCGCATGGGCGGTATTCCAACCCGGGCAATTTGAGGGAGGGCCAGCGGCTCGCGGCTACGGCACTGTCAATCGGCTTTTTCGAGCTGGAACCGGTAATTCTCGATTACCGGATTGGCCAGCAGCTTCTTGCACATCTCTTTGACCATTTCCTCGGCCCTGGACTGGTCCTGTTCTTCAACCCGCATCTCAATATACTTCCCGGCCCTAACACTCGAGACCTGATTAAAGCCCAATGTATGCAGGGCTCCCCTTATCGTCAGCCCCTGGGGATCGTTGACTGTAGGTTTGAGGGTGACATAGACTTTTGCCAGAAACATTGGTGACAAATCCCCCTTGGTCTCCCTTTCCCACGAAGCAGAGACCGCCAATTACCGGTTTACCCCCTCACCCTGTCCCTCTCCCGTCAAGGGAGAGGAGACTCCAGGGTGAGACCGATTTTCACCCTCACCCTGGCCTTCTCCCGTCAAGGGAGAGGAGACTCCAGGGTGAGACCGGTCAGCAGGCGATATGCCTCTCTGTACCGGTGAGCGGTTTCCTCCACCACCTGTAAAGGCAGCTCAGGTGGTGGTGGTTCCTTGTTCCAGCCCGACGCTTCGAGCCAGTCGCGCAAAGGCTGCTTGTCAAAGCTTGGCTGGGGGCGTCCTACCACATAGGACTTTGCCGGCCAGAAGCGGCTGGAATCGGGAGTCAGTAACTCGTCGATCAGGACCAGTTTGCCCTCTATCAGGCCAAACTCCATCTTGGTATCGGCGATGATGATGTCTCTCTTGGCCGCATAGTCGCGGGCAAACTCATACACTGCAATGGTTTTCTGTGCCAGCGCGGCGGCCATTTCCTGGCCGACAATGCCTTCCACTTCCCGGGGGGTCAGCGGCATGTCGTGCCCGGCCTCCGCCTTGGTGGTAGGAGTGAAAATAGGACGGTCCAGGCGCTGGCTTTCCTGAAGCGCCGGATCGTACTTCATGCCGTAGATAGTCCCTTTTTGCCGGTACTCCGACCAGGCAGATCCTGAAATGTACCCCCTTACCACGCATTCCACGGGCAAGCGCTGCGCCTTCTTGACCACCATGGAACGGCCGGGCAAATAAGAATAGCCTGCAGCTTTCAAACGCGCCAGGCCAAGGTGTTTGAGGTCAGCCTCGTTTTCGATTACCCTGACAACGTGGTTTGGAATAATTCGCTTTGTCTTCTTAAACCAGAAAGCGGAAAGCAGGTTAAGGACCTTACCCTTGTCGGGAATAGGATTAGGCAGGACCACATCGAAGGCGGAGACGCGGTCGGTGGTCACCACCAGGAGTTGTTCCCCCAGGTCGTAAATGTCGCGGACTTTGCCCCGGCTAAAAGGCTTTAGCGGCAGGTCAGTCGTGGCCACTGGAATCTTCGCCATTTTGAAATCCTTGATTGGTATGAAAACCATATCTCACGGGCAGAGACGCCGGTGATACCGGTTATTTGTTTGTTGCCGCATCAAGTTTCAACCTTTCAAAAACGGTATCAACATGTCTGACAAAGTAGTTATAGTCAAAAAGGGCTTCCAATTCTTCTTTCGAGAGGTGAGACATGACTTCGGCATCGGCGGAAAGGAGACCGATGAACGGCACCCTTTCCTTCCAGGCGGGCATGGCATTGCGCTGGACCATGGCATAGGCCTTCTGGCGGGTCAGTCCCTTTTCGATGAGGGCCAGGAGTACACGCTGGGAAAAGACCAGGCCCTGGGTGATTTCGAGGTTGCGCTTCATTTGCTCGGGATAGACCTGGAGACCCCTGATCACTCCGGTGAAAACATCGAGCATATAGTCCAGCAGCAGGCAGGCATCGGGGAAGGTTATCCGTTCCGTTGAGGAATGACTGATGTCCCTTTCGTGCCACAGGGCCACATTCTCCATCGCGGTCATGCTGTAGCCGCGCATCAGCCGGGCCATCCCGCAAACCCGTTCACAAAGCTCGGGGTTGCGCTTGTGCGGCATAGCGGAGGACCCGGTCTGGCCTTCGGCGAAGGGCTCTTCGGCCTCGAGTACCTCGGTGCGCTGCAGGCCCCGGATCTCCAGGGCGAACTTCTCGAGCGAACTGGCGATCAGGGCCAGGGCGGTGAGGAAATGGGCATGGCGGTCGCGCTGGATGATCTGGGTGGATACCGGATCCGGTGTAAGGCCCAACCGGGCGCAGGCGATCTTTTCGATTTCCGGTGGCACGGTGGCATAGGTCCCTACCGCGCCCGAGATCTTGCCGGCGCTCATCGCCCTGGTCCCTTCATCAAGTCGAACCAGGTTCCTTTTCATCTCCTCCACCCAAACTGCAAGTTTCAGGCCGAAGGTTGTCGGCTCGGCATGGACGCCATGGGTCCGCCCCATCATGATGGAGTGCTTGTGTCTCATGGCCTTTTCGGTGATCGCCTCGGTGAGAGCGAGGATGCCCCTGCGAAGGATGGCCGCGGCCTGTACGGTTTGAAGGCTCAAGCAGGTATCCATGATATCCGAAGATGTCAACCCCATGTGAATGAAGCGCGATTCGGGTCCGATAGTCTCGGAAACCACCTTGAGGAAGGCAGTGACGTCATGATGAGTTTCTTTCAGGACCTCGTCATACCTCTTAATGTCGAACCTGGCCTTCTTTATCCGGGGTATTTCCTCCGCCGGAATGGCGCCCAGTTCGGCCCAGGCTTCGCAGACGGCGATTTCTATGCACAGCCAGCTATTGAACTTGTTTTCTTCCGCCCAGATGGCCTTCATTTCAGGCCGGGAATAGCGTTCAATCATGTAGCTCTTGCCTGTATTTCTGGTAGGACTGCTTGATATCTTCATGCTTCAGGGCCAGGATGGCGGCGGCGAAACAGGCCGCGTTCCTGGCGCCGGCGGACCCGATGGCCATGCATGCCACGGGGACGCCTCCGGGCATCTGCACAATGGCGTACAGGGCATCGACACCCTTGAGTTCGCTGCCGGGGAGGGGTACCCCGATGACCGGCACCGTTGTCCAGCTTGCCACGACCCCGGGCAAAGCGGCCGCCGCGCCGGCGCCGGCGATGATCACCTCAATCCCGCGCCCGGCCGCGCCCAGGGCGTACTGCCTGGTGCGTTCCGGCGACCGGTGGGCGGAGACAACCGAGACCTCATGTTCAATGCCCAGTTGCTCCAGCATATCGATTGTCGCCTGCATGTATTGGGCGTCCGATTTGCTGCCCATGACTACGCCGACGAGGGGCATAAAATCCTCCGGATCAAGTAGCAAGTAACAAGGGACTTAGCGCAGCTCTGTATTTTTTCAGCAGCTCGACATTATTCCTTCTTCGCGTTGGGCGATGTCTTTCCGCCAATAGCACCCCTCGAACTTGATTTTTGGCAGTTCGCGGTACACTGTGGCCCTGGCTTCTGCAATGGTCTTGCCCCTTCCGGTCACGGTCAAGACCCGTCCGCCATCGGTCACAACCTGTCCCGCGTTTTCGTCCAGCCTGGTGCCGGCGTGGAAAACAACGACACCGGGACCCATCCCGGTCAGGCCCTCGATGGCAAAACCGGTGCGGTACCTTCCGGGATAGCCAGCGGACGCCACCACAACTCCCACGCAGGGATCCCCTGACCACACCACTTTTGTCCTGTCCAGCTTTCCTTCGATGACGGCAAGCATGATATCTACCAGATCGGTGTCGAGCCGCGGCAGGATCGCCTGGGTTTCGGGATCGCCAAACCGGGCATTGAATTCCAGGACTTTTGGCCCGCCGGGGGTGAGCATCAGCCCGGCATATAGAACGCCATGGTACGGGCAGCCCTCAGCGGCCAGCGCCCGGGCAACAGGCTGGAGTATCCTTTTCACCGCACTGTCAACCATTTCCGGGCCGAAAAAGGCCGGCGGGCTGTAGCTGCCCATTCCCCCGGTATTGGGACCTTCATCGCCGTCGTATGCCCGCTTGTAGTCACAGGCCGGAGTCATCGGCACTACCGTTTCACCGTCACAGAACGCCAGCAGGCTTACCTCGCGGCCAAAAAGGCATTCCTCGAGGATCACCCTATCTCCGGCGGCGCCGAATACCCTTTTTTCCATCGCCTCGGAAAGCGCCGCCAGGGCTTCGTCTCTGGAACGGGCAACGGTAACACCCTTGCCGGCAGCCAGTCCATCGGCTTTGATAACTAGCGGCGGCTTGAATTCGCCCAGTCCCCGTTTGGCCTCATGGAACGAAGAATAGGCCCTTCCCCGCGCGCATGGGAGGCCATTCTTTTCGAGCAAATCACGGGCAAAGACCTTGCTTGACTCTATTCGCGCGGCCTGTTGAGACGGCCCAAAAATTGGGATGTTGATTTTTCCGAAGGCATCAACCACCCCTGCCGCCAACGAGCCTTCCGGCCCAACCACCGCCAGGTCGATCTTTTCCTGACGCGCGATATTTACCAGGGCCGGTATGTCCGAGGGCGAGACCTTGAGGTTTCTCCCAAGCACGGCGGTGCCACCGTTTCCCGGCGCGATCAGGATTTCTTTAACTTGTTTCGATTGGGCTATTTTCCACGCCAGGGCGTGCTCCCGTGCCCCCTGGCCGATAACCAGTACTCTCAAGAAAGATTGACTCCCGCGAATAATGGTTCCTTAACTCAACGGAGACTCGGGTCAAACTTCCTGATAAGACCGGTCAGAATGACATAGGCTTCTTTTTGCTTTGAGATCAGTGTGCCCAGCGCGTCTCGTGCTTCGAGATTAACCATGATGTCGCGGTGTTCTTCGAGCTGATTAAGGGACTGGAGTATGATTATCAACTCCTCCCGCAACATCTCCATGTCCATTTCCATGTCCTCTTCGTGTTCCAGTACCGGCGGTGTTGCTTTTGCCTTCCGTGGCGCCATGTTGACCTCCTGATTTCTTTTGCTGTCATTCCGAACTTGCCATCTCCCCCTTTGAAAAAGGGGGACTAAGGGGGATTTAAGAAACAGGCAAAA
>CAZFEA010000258.1:0-5317 GCA_964518085.1 uncultured Dehalococcoidia bacterium | reverse complement strand
GGCACATCCCCCCGCCCAGCCCCAGCAGCATCCAGAACCACGTGTAGGCGGCTATAGTGTGAAACACCATGAAGGTATAGGCCGTATAGCCGGCAAGCGCCAGAAAGATTGCTCCTACTACTGCAGCATTGGCGTGGTTGCGGTTTCTTATCAACCAGCGAAGGAAAAACCACACAGTAGCGCCCAGCATCCACAGGTAGGCGGCCAGACCCAGGAAGCCTGTTGCTTGGGCCACCTCGATGAACTCGTTATGGGCCTTGTCCTCGTGGTAGTTGGGCAGCATCCGGACGTAGTAAAGCGGTTCATAGCGCGTGAACACATCCCGGTACGTGTTGGGGCCGGACCCCAGGACAGGATAGTCCAGTGCCGCCCTGATGCCCGCCTCCCACAGCCCACGCCGCACCTCGAACCGTTCCGCGGCCACGCCGGGTAACGCGGCCACTAGCGTTGCCGGCAGTTCATCCGGGGAAGCAACTTCCCGCGAGGTAGTGTTAAGCCAGTCTCCGGTAACCCCGGGTATGGGAAGAGACAAAAGCAGCATCATGAGCAGCAGCGCCAGGGCGGCCGCGTACGAGACCGGTCCAAACCTCGCCTTAAGAAAGCTTAAACCCGCCCATCGTGACCTCGGGTGAGAGCGGCTTCGCTGGATTTTGCTCCGGAGAATGAACCCTATTGTCAGGGGGATGGCCAGAATTATCACCGGCGTGGCATAGTCGGCATTGCCCAGGGTGGAACCCACCCGCTGGCTCTTCAGGTCGGGGAAGAACGGCAGCGGGTTAGCGCCGAAGTATTCCAGGATGCCGACAACGGCCACGGCCACGGCGGAGATAAGCATAACCTTCAAGCAGGTCGCCTGCTGCCGCCCCGTGGTCAGTATGTTGAATACCAGGAAGTAAAGAAGGACCAGGTTGGTCAAATTGATGAGGCCCATGCTGCGGTCATGTATTCCGAAAATGCTGAGCACCGGGGACAGGGAAAAGATGGTCGCCAGAACGTAGACATCGAAATAGACCATCACCGGAACAGAGAAGGGAGGGATCCTCACCTGCCACGTCCGCGACCACCACATCCGGTTAACCCAGGCCGCCAGGGCCACCACGGTGAGGATGTTGAGAATAGCGACCTTGGGCGTTTCCCACAGGGTGAAGCCGGCCACTGGCAAAATTGCCAGCGGCACAAGGCCGGCTATGCCGTAGATGGCATAGCGTGCAGCCAGGTCCAGAAATATTGCGGCTTTGGCTAGCGGCATAGGTGTTCAACAGCAGCTTATTTAAGAACCAGGGGGTATTATTTGGCGGCGAAGCTAGCATCCCTCAAGTCGGCCAGAGACTGTGCCAGGTACAGCGCATCGGAAATCGTTATTTTGTCTCCACTGGCATCATCGTGCTGCACACTGGCTGCGTTAACAGGATTAATCGTCGAAACGGTAGTTCCCACCGCTTTATTGCCCGCCAGGTACTGGTTAATAAACAAGGCATCTGCTATGGTTACAGAGCCGTCGTTGTTAGCATCGCCTCGCCTGAATGTGGCCGTCGCCGAACTTGCCGATGGTAAATGGTCCCCCTTGACCGTAGCAATCGTCCGGAAGTTTAGAATGGCCGTGGTGGTTTCATCTTTGGTCCCTTCTAAACGCACTCGTAAGTCCACCAGTGTTGCCGGAGGCACCGGGCCGATCAGGGTGCCAAGCCAATAATTGAAGAATGTCATGGTACCTCCCCTGGCGTTGAGGTTTACCGATCCTATCTCGAACGGTGGGAAAACCGTTATGCTGGTCATCTTAAGTTTGCCCGCCGGGTAAGCCACATTGGCATCAAAAGCGCCTATCCCGTCGCTAAGTGCATAGGTTTCCCCTGTGTCGGCAGTCTTTATGCGGTTGATCTTTATGTGGACCACGGCGTAGCCACGGTTATCCAGGTCGGGAACCATGGCAATCTCGGATCTGAGGCCGATCAAAGGAAGCGAGACTGGGGCTGGTGGTGCGGTGATGTCGTCGCCTGGCTCGGGTGTTACCGCAGAGTTGTGGCGCGATAAATCATTCGATATTGGTAGATTCACCGGCGCCGCTTCCGTTTCTAGACCCGGTAGCAGAATCGCAGTTGACACGAGTGTTATTGTAGTGGTCATGATTAGCAGGCTAGACCAATTCCATTTCTTCATGGCCTTTCTCCTTTGCTCAATGAGATCGTTGGCGAATTAGCGGTTTGGTTCAACGAGACAGATCCGGACGCTGAACTAACCTGGCTCATATAATTATGCATCGTGCCAAGGTTTCTTCTAAAGAACTGCTTCAATGGCGGTTTTGTCCTGGTGGCTTCACCCCTGTCGTGATGGAGTGATCAGATCAAATTGAAATACTCATCACGTAGAGTGGCGAGATATTGTAGGATAAACATGGCATCAACGATAGTTATGACGTCATAAGGTGGGTCATGTTGTGGCGATGCAGCGTTAACGGCGTTGAGCGTGTCCAGACTTCTGAGCTCTGCCAGATACTGTCCGATAAATAACGCGTCAACGATGGAAATGTCGTTGGAAGGGTCGCTATCCATGTCATCAGTCACGTCACCTCTCTGAAATTGCTGGTATATAGCCGTCTGGACTCCCACAGTTTCTCCATTGGTGTTGGCTTTCAGGTAGTTGAAATACTGGTAAAGATCGTGGGCTTCTCTGGCCGAGCCGTCGAGCTTCAAAGCTATTCGAGCCAGTTTAACGAGCGGTTGGGGACCGGCGGTTCCTGAATCGTAATAAAACTCGGTGATGCCATCAGGGTTGTTGATGGTTGTCGTCGGGTCTGCATAGAAAGGACTGGATGGGTCCCCGTTCCCTGTGACACCTTGTACGGCAATAGGCCGGTGTGTCGACGAAGCCCAGGCAGGATAGGTAAGGGTTACCTTATAAGCCTGGATGCCGCCGGGTATAATTGCCGCCTGATTGTCTTTAGACGGCTGCCTTGGTTCTGCCGCGCTATCGACAAGGACGGTCTTAAAGACCGGGTCTGAAAGGCTATCGGCATCTTGCCCCAAGCTTGTAGCCGCATAGTACCGGGGCCCTACCCACCAGGCGATGCCTAAGACGTTGGAAGACTCGGTGGACGACGCCTTTTGTATCTTTAGCCTGTAGTCTGTGGTGGTAGGAGCAGTGCTGCGAAAATAATCTAGCGATTCCACGCTGTTTGTCGCAGAAAGTGATGTGGAAACTATTTCAATTTCATTGCCAGCGCTGTCGAGCCGTACAAGCCATAGGTTTAAGTCGGTTTTCAACTCCGAGGAATATGGACTGGGCGCGGCGGAATTCCATGCTATAGCGGCTCTCACACGCTCCGTGTTCTTAACTCCTGTTATCTGCTTAGGAAATAGGTACCACCCGTTAGGGTCGAAGTGCGACGTGGATGTGAGATTTACCCAGGCGGTTTCCCACCAGTTCGACGCTACAATCCGGTAGGCCTCAGCAAGGTTCACCGCACCGGCGCCATCCCTGACGTCGCTTGTGCCGGTAGGCGGGTCATTCACGAGGGTGGGGTTTCCCTCGACATTGTGGATTGCGCTGGCCATCAATATGGCCTTTACTGCCTCGGGCGCCTCGCTGAGAGAGCTTCTTTGTTCAAACAGCATGGCAGCTCCCCCCGCCACGTGGGGGGCGGCCAGACTGGTGCCCCCTGCTCCAGGATAATCGCGAATCCAATCTCCATCTGTGTCGTTGAAGCCCTGGCTCACCGTAGACATGATTCCCTGTGCTGGAGCGGCCAACTCCGGTTTCTCGTTCTGCTCGGCAGGATTTCTCCAACTTGAAGCCCCAAGGGCGTCCTCGTACATCGCGTCACCTTTCCACGCCACGTCATCGCGGTCATTATATCCGCCAATGGTAATAACGTTGTATCCTTTTCCTGGTGAGTCTACCGTCCTTTCCGACCCCTGGTTGCCGGCAGCAACAACATTGGTTATCCGGAAATTCCTGGTCAGGTAGTCATAGTATCTGTCTTCTGCCGTAAATCCAGCACCTACGACAAACCAACTGTGATTTATGACCCTCGCTCCGGCGAGAATCATGCTTTCCGTATTTTGCTGATAGTCGCTTCCCTTTTTCGCGCTGAGTAGGCTGGCATTAAATGCCGTCCCCCGATAACGGGGATGGTTGCTTATAGCCGCACCCGCAACCTGAGTGGCATGCGGTCCCACATTCACCTCGCCGACGGTTTGCCCTCTCAAATAAGGATTTTGGAAATCCACCGTGCCGACATCTTCCAGCACCCCAATCTTTATCGAATTTCCTGTCACCCCGCGGCTGCGTTCCCAATTTGTGGGGGCAGCGCTGGAAGGGGTGGCAATGCTGAGATTTTCCCCTCCGGCGAGTATGGGGGAAATTTCGCCAACGTCATTCCTGGCTTGCAGGGCCAAAATAATCCTCTTGGGGAACAAGCCGTTGATGCCACCCGTAAGCGGCGCAACGCTGATATCGTAACCGAGCGACCTCAAATAGTCCGCTAGTGGTTTGCTGGCCGCCGTCGCCGACTTCTTCATTTCATTCAGAAATTCGGGGTAAATCACCTTATCGTACAGATTGGGTGGGGTGTCCTTGGTTGGCCTGCCAGCAGTATCCAGGTGTGCTTCCGGGTGCCGCGCCCTGATTTCAGCCCACACATCCTGGGTGTCCCGGACGCCAACGATAGCTATGGAAACCCTCACCCGATCCTCTGGCCCTTTCGTCTGCAATATGTCGTATAGTCGAGGTGACAGTTTCCCGTATCTGGCGGCCTGGGCGGCACGCTCAGCCGCTTCCAGCCGGTCAATGCCTTCCCGTTCATATACCTGCCCATTTTGGTCGACTCCAACGACCCAACTGCGGACATTCGCCATGGGCAGGACTACCCTGGCTACGGTAGCGTACACCAATTTGATCCCGGTTAGCGGAAACTCCCGTTGTACGATCTGACTACCCTGTAGTTCAGCTGTTGCCACCTGGTATCTATCTGAAACATATTTGAAAGCAATATTCTGCCATTGTTCTTGAGACAGAATAAGTGGAGTTGCCGTAGGGGGTACCGTTGCTGGTCCCTGGGATGGCGCGTTTTCGGGGTGGAGGGTGGGGGAAGCTAAGTTCTCTCCAGTCATTTCTGAAGGAGATGGCGTTAGAGAAATGAAAGGTGCCGACGTTGGCGAGGCGCCCGGCGATTGCCGCGTGGCTACGGAGGTCTCTTGCGGCAGCGTCTGCAAAACCGGCGCGGAGGTGGTGGTTGCCTGCGGAGGGCCGGGCGGGAGCGAGAAGTCAGGCGTGATCGTTTTCACGCAGGCGGCGATAACGGCGCCGATCAGTAAGGCGA
>CAZFEA010000257.1:0-5320 GCA_964518085.1 uncultured Dehalococcoidia bacterium | reverse complement strand
TTTGCTTTCCGCCTCCTGGTCGTCCGCGAACATGTATTGCTTTAGCCAAGTAGTGACCATGCTCACGGCGAGTTTTCTGGAATCCTGACACTGAGTGAGGAGCCCAGGGAGGTAGCTCCGCAGGATCGGCATCCATGCGGCGAGATTCGAGGGGTTCCTGCATTCCTCTTTGGCGAGTTCGAATTGTTTTAAGATGGCTTTCGCAGGGGCGAACCTGGGACCTTCTGGAGTTTGAACGATGAACTGCGGGTCTATGGGGCCTAACTGGGAGTGTTGGCCCATAACGATTTGATCCGCGGACAAGGCAACCATGGTAGCAGCAGACATGGCTGCCAGCGGTACAAAGACTCTGATATGGTCGAAGCGCTTTCTGAGGTAGGTTACGATTGACTCTGCGGCCTCTGCGGTTCCGCCGGGGCTATGGATTATGAGGTCTAGCTCCCTTTCGTCAATGTTAGAGGCCGCTTCCATGAAACCAGCAATGTCTTCCAAGTTTATCTGAAGGTCAACAGGAGGTATTGAGCGCGACTCCAAGAACGCTGTGTAGTATATGATGACAGCGCGTTTGGTGTAGTCGCGAAGCGCCTTCAGATATTTTCTGCGGACGGTGTCGTATTGAGGAGGGCGGCCAGGAGGGGCCGACGCGTTAAGTTCCCGGAGAACTTCGCCCCAGGTGGGCATCAGACCAATTGCTCCAAGTTTGTCGTATTGGACGCAATAATCGTCTGTGGCTCCTGTAGTGCGGCCACGCAAGAGGTGTAGAAGAGTTCAACTTTCTCGTAGTGTTCGATAAGATCTGCTACCCCAGCCTCTCGGGATTGTAGCTGGTCGATGATCGCCTCCGCTTCTTGTTCTTTGGTCATAACACCTCCTCTTGAAGAATTTCTGTCCGGGTCAAAAACCCATGTTTGCCAGCCAATATTATGGTGATATTGTGCGATTCGTCAAACAACTGGTCCGACGTCCGCCCGACTTGCAGACTCTAGCAATTTGCCTTTGCTTTCGCCAGCGGCCTCTCTTGCAGGGAAGTGGAAGATGATTCAGGACGTGGCCTTGGCGTCGGCCAAGGCCGACAGGCCGATCTCTTTCTTAGTCACTTGTTTTCTCCTTTATTGGTGAACCGGCTGCAGCTATTCAAGACAATCATATACCGGATGAGCCAGTGTGTAAATACCCTTTTGGCGTCAACACAAATTTCGCAGGTCTGTGCGCCAAATCAGGCTGGGCTACTTTAGCACGGTTATATCTGCGAACTCGGACGGCTGCAGTTTTTGGAATTCTGCTTGCGGCACCTTCAGATATTGCCAGGCGGTCCCGGTGAGGGCGGTGGCATTCTCGCACCAGACTTGGGCCGCCCTATCCTTGTGGGCTACATCAATATCCTCGCGGCCCTTTGTCTCAATCAGGTAGTGAACGCCGCCGGACAGGACCGCGACAAAGTCCGGCTGATAGTACCGCAGGTTGCTCACCGAATCGGTGTACTCGATGGCAAAACCGAACTGTGGAGGCAACTTGGCAAAGGCGGCGACATCGCCGGCCTTATCAAGGAAACGGGCGAACGTCTTTTCAAAGTCATTATCGCAGGCTGCCAGGTTGTATACCGTCTTTTGGGACTCGATGGTGGCGCGGGAGAAGGGGAAGGGCGGGGTTTCGGAAAGCTTCCGCCCGGGGTTGAGTAGCTGAGGCTTGAGCTCTTCGACCACCAGCTTTCTCAGGGCATCCACGAAGGTCTTTACGGTAACATATTGGGCCACATTGGTGCTCATGGCCTTGATGACGGCGGGGTCGTACAGGTCTACCTTCTGCCCGAAGGCTCTGGTCTCCAGGAACTCCCTGACCTTGGGCGCCAGGGCAGCGAACTGGGAGGGCAGCTTCACGTCCTGGGAAATGCGCTTGGCGTAGTAGGAGATGACCTCCTGGGGGGTCTGCACCGGCGGGACCGTGTAATCTCTCTCGATGAGTTTTTCCAGGGTGAGGATGTCATACCCTTCGTAGCGGAAGGTCTTGGCCGTAGCGTCGCCCTCCTTGAGGGGTAACACGGGACACGACATGGCGGCGACATCCAGCGAGGCAATTTCCTCTGCCAGGGTCTTCTTGCGGGCCAGAATTGGGCTGAGCACGGGCAACGTTATGTCCCGGTCCATTTTGGCGGGGTCGGGAAAGATGGTGACGATTACCAGCCTGTCTGTGCCGATGTTAAAGGTCTCAAGCTGCATGTCCTCGTCTTTTTCGAGTTGCTCGACAAACTCGATGAACGCCTTGTTGCCGATGACATCCACGCGCTCGGTGTAGTCGGCGCCCAGGTCGCGGAACATCAGGCGGAGGCCCCGGCCGATGGTCTGCTCCGGGAGAATATTGGCCTTGGCGCTGTAGGGGCGCAGGCCGACCACCACGGTGACGTTCTTGACATCCCAGCCCTCGCGGAGCATCAGCACGCTGACGATGGCGTTGACGGGACTTTCCGGCAGGTCCACCTCTCGCACGATCTTCCGCGCCCGGTCCAGTTGGGTCTTGGACACATCGCCGCTCTTGTCGGTGTGAATCACCTGGAGCCTGTCGCCGCCGAATTCCTCGGGATATTTGGCTTTGAGGTAGTCAGCTACGTCATCCGCCTCGCCCGTGTCGTTCATCATCACGAACAAGACCGGTTTTCTGGCAAGTTTCTTCAGTTGCTCACGGTACTCGCGCCAGCGTTCCACCCCGGCGCTGAGATAGGCCCGGTAGCGGGTGCTGGCGATGTCCGACCGGCTTTCCTGAATGCCGGAAGCGATGCCCTTGATGGGGCGCTTCACGATCCCGTCCACGATGGCTTGCTTGAGGGGGTAGTCGTAGACCACCCAGGTAAACAATGTTCCTTTGCTGTACCGGGGGGTGGCCGAAAAGTCCAACTGGGCGGCCAGCCCGCCGGGTATGGCGGCATGCAGCCTGCGGATGACCTCGTTCCACTCGCTGTCTTCGTCATGGGCGTGATGGGCCTCATCGTTTATGACCAGGCAGGGTCCACCGCGCTTGGCGAGCCGCTTATCGAAGTCCTCGATTTCCACGTTCTCGGCCGGCGGCTTCGGCCCGAGCACGGCGGTCATTTCCTCCGGCTCGGCCCCTTTTGTTTTGTCCGGCCGCTCGTAGAACTGCTGAATGTTGGTGAGGTACAGTGCGCCCTGCGAGCTGGCGCGTTCGGCGTCTCCGCGTATGTAACAGTCGAAATCCCAGAAAATCTTCAGTTCGGCGGGTATCACCGGATCGCTCTTGAAAATGTGGCCGCCGGCAAAGTCGATCTTCAAGCGTTCGAAGACGATGACGTTGGGCGCGAACACCAGAAAGGACTTGGCGTAGTCGCCGCGCCCTTCCACCACGGCGTTGAAGTACTGCCAGGCAATCGCCAGCGACATTACCTTGGTCTTGCCGCTGCCGGTGGCCATCTTGATGCAGAAGCGGGTAAAATCGTCATGCTGGAGGAGGCGTAGGTCTGTCCCTGGCGGGGCGTACTTCTCCAGCAGGTCCTTGTGCCGTCGCACCCCGTCCGCCTCGAACAGGTAGATGAGCGTCTCCATGGCCTCGCGCTGGGAGTCATGGTATCGGAACGGCGTTCCGTTTGGCAGGCGGTGGTCCGTTTTGAACCAGTAGTTAAGGAGAATGCGGGTGGTATCGGTGACGCCTTTGTAGCCGTTGCCTCGCCACTCGGCCACGGCCTTACGGATTGCAGGGACACAGGGGGCGGTCTTCACCCTGGCTTCCAGCAGGCTTATTTGTTCCGGCGGCGGGGTCTTGCGTTTAGGCATATTCTGTAACCTGGACCGGCCGGCCCTTCCGATTACGCTATCGTCACCTTCAGGGTCCGGGTGGTATCGTTCCCCAGTATGTCAATCACTTTAATCACAATAACGTACGTTCCCGGCGATTCGTAGGTATGGCTCACTGACTTCTGCAGCTCCCGCTTCTTGCGTGTGCGGTAGTCCTGCCATTCGTTGTGGAAGGTATCGCCGCGGTTGTTCCAGTCCACCGCCCAGTAGTCAATCCACTGCTCCCAGCGGGTGATGGCCTTCTGCACGTCCTCGGGCACGTCATCGGGCGGTATGACGAAATCGGTCAGCGTGATGGTCACCGCGCGACCTTTCTGCTGCACGTCCACGGACAGGGCCGCCAGCTCGAAGAAGCGGATGTCGCCCTGCTCAACCGCCTTGCTCTCCAGTACTTCCCTGGGGATGCGCTTGAAGGCCACGTTTATGTTGGCCTGGGATGCCTGCTGCCGGGCGACCTCATTCAGCTCAAAGGCAAAGTCCCAGCCCAGGACATCCACGCCGTTGGTCTTGGGGGCGTCTTTGCCCGTTCCCACAGCGCGCTTGAACTCGGCGGCTATTTGGGCTACGTCGCCGGGACTCACGGGAGAGTCCACCGTGCCAATGTGGACCATGCGCCCCGCTTTGACGCCGTGGAGCCAGGTATACCCCGAGGTAGGCTGGGCGTGGTAGATCGCCAGCATGAAATTTCGGTAATTCTGTATCGTGGCCTCGGCCTGCGGGCCGAACTCGGCTACCTGCCATAACTGCCTCTCATATTTGCCCAGGTTCTGGACGACAAAGGGCTTCACGTTTGGGATGCCGAGCAACCGCTTGCGGGTAGTGTGGATGGCGAACCGCCCCAGGTCGCAGGCGATCCAGCGTCGGTTCAGCTTTTCTGCGACAACGGCAGTGGTTCCGCTGCCGGCAAAGCAGTCTAGGACAATAGCCCCTTCGTTCGAGGATGCTTTGACAATGCGGTCTAGGATCATAGCATTTTTCGTACTGGGATAGTCCTCCTTCTTATCCTTGACTCCAAGCCAAATGTCTTGAAGAAACACGCCGGAACTTTCACTGGCGTAGACCCTTTCTCGGGGATTGCCAGTAGAGGACCATTCGATTCTGCCCTCTTTATCGAGTTGGTCAAGGGTCGCGTGAACATACCGCCAGTGGTTACCGGGGGGTGGAAATATCTCGCGCCATGGCTTTCCCGTCTCTCCATACCGGACACCAGGCGCATGCAAGGGCGCGGTCTTGTATTTACCTCCGTCTGCGTCCGCGAGCGGATAATCAGCCGCTACTTTGGCTTCATCCCGTTCCTGGTAGGGCTTCGTCCATGTGAAGGAGTCTTCTTTGGAGTAAAAAAGTATCGTGTCGTGGACGTTCCCGAAACCATTTCTCGTGTAATTCTTCGGGTTCGTCTTCTCCCTGACAATTTCGTTCCTAAAATTCGATGCGCCGAAGACTTCATCCAATACGACCTTGCCATAGTGTCCCAGGTGCCAGTCCAGGTGAACATAAATGCTCCCTGTGCCTGACAACAA
>CAZFEA010000256.1:0-5322 GCA_964518085.1 uncultured Dehalococcoidia bacterium | reverse complement strand
CGGCAGCGTCAATAGCGGCCCCGGCAGCACCAGCAGCGGTCCCGGTGGCGGCAGCAGCGGAGGCGATGATGGCGGGGGCAGCAAGGGCGGCAGCCGAAGCGGCGATGACGGCGGATCGAGCAAGAGCAGTAAATGATTGCCTGTTGAAGCAGGCTGTTGGGGGCGAGCCAGCGGGCGGGGCAGTTGGGCGCCGGAGGGGCGGGAAAGCCCATACCCGCGGGCCGCTGGCCCGCCCCCGAATTGACCAAATTGGCATTGACCGTCCCACACACATTTTTTGTAGTAGACAGTAGGCAGTAGTCAGTAGGGGCACGCTGCCGCGTGCCAGAAGACAGAAGACAGAAGACAGAATCCCCGCCCCTCCCACCTCTCACTTCTCACCTCTCCCTTACATCGGACTATCCCTTTTCCCTTTTCCCTTTTGCCTTTCCCCTTTCGCCTTTTCCCTTTTGCCTTTTCCCTTTTCCCTTGCCTCCATCCTCGATTGCATTCCTCCCTCGCTCATCATAAACTTACCTATATGGCTCCATCACGAATCCTCCGCATGCGGTTGACCACCGAAGATGGTCGCCATATGGAATATTCCCCGGACCATGGCTTTGAGCCTCCTCCGCAAGTACCCTGCATGCGCTGCGGGGTCTGTTGCACAAAGTGGCAACCGCCCATAGACCCTCCGGAAGCGAAGAGGATAGCCCGGTCCATGGGGATAACCTATCCCACTTTCCGCAAAAAATATCTCCAGAAATATCCGATGAAAGATGGCTACCTCATCCGCCATGAACACGGCGCTTGCATCTTTCTTAAGTTTGAGGACGGACTCGCCGGATGCGTCATTCATCAATTCAAGCCGGAGGCCTGCCGCAACTGGAAGGCGGGGCTGGAAAAGCCTGAATGCCGGGAGGGCCTGCGCCAAAAAGCCGAGACGGCGCGTCTGATACCGCCCCCGGTCCTGCGGCTGACAGGTGATGACTTGACTGCGTTTTGCGCCGCGCTGACCCCTGACCAGACCCCGTAGCCGCCGGTTGGGAATTTGATATTGCGGGCTACCCTGTTACCCTGGCCCCCTCCCCGGCACGGGCACCGTGCCGCTACGCCCCGCCTTGTCACCTGTCACCTGTTACCTGGTACCTATCCGATTGACAGGCATCTGAACGTCTGCTAAATTTATCTAGCCCCAACTGCCAAGGAGGCTACAACATGGCCCGACCCCAGAGCATTCTGTTCATCTGTCACGGCAACCAGGTCCGCAGCCCTATGGCGGCGGTCATTCTTAAGGGCATGGCAGCTAAAGACCCCGAGCTTGCCCCGGCCAAACTTGACATTGATTCAGTGGGCGTCAGCGGTTCCGGCGGGCATCCCGCTACCCGCCTGGCAAGGGACGTTATCAGGGCCAGGGGCCTTAACCTGGACAACCATCGCGCCAAGCAAGTGTACCAGGATACCGTCAAATACTACGACGTCATTCTGGCTGTCACCGCCAAAGACAAGGAGGACGTCGTGGCCAGGTTCCCCTTTGCCCGGGAAAAGGTCTTCACCCTCAACGAGTATGTCGGGGCCAAAGAAGAGCCCTCTGACCCCCAGTGGACCTCATCATTGGAAGCCTACCAAAAGACCGCCCGGGAGATCGAAGCGCTTCTGGAGGCCCTGGTCAAGAAACTTAAGACTTCGTAGCGGCACGGCGTGCCGTGCCGGAAGACAGAAGACAGAAGATAGAAGACAGAAGACAGAATCCCCACCCCTCGCCCCTCCCGCCTCCCGCCTCACGCCTCACGCCTGTCACCTGTTGCCTGTCGCCTGTCGCCTGTCACATGCCCCCTCCCCGGCACGGGCACCGTGCGGCTACGCCCCGCCGGTTGCCTGTTACCTGTTAGATAACTATGGACCTATCCATCTCCACCCTCTGCCTCTACCACCAGCGCGACGCCGGCGTCGTAGACCTCATCCGCCGGAACCCGTCGGTCAGGAACTGGGAGATCCTGGACGACGGCTACCATCGTCTCGATAATAACCTGTTGTCCCGGCTCAAACCCCTGGCGGCCGAAGGCATCCGGTTTACCATCCATGCCCCGTTTTCCAGCATGAATCCCGCCGAATACGACCCCCGCCTCAGGGAATGCTTTATCGATGTGCTGGAATCGTCCATCTACCAGGCCGCGGAACTCGGCGCAACCATCGAGGTGATACATGCCGGGTTGCCCACCATCTTCAGCAATTTCTATCCCGAGGATGCCACGCGCATCTGCGCCCAATCGCTTACCCGGCTGGTAAACTACGGCAGGTCCGTCGGGGTAAACGTGGTGATCGAAAACGGCGCCGGCCAGTATGACATCTTCAACACCCTGGACAAGATAACGCGGCTTCTGTCGCAGGTGGAGCAGGCCGATACCTGCCTCGACTTCGGGCATGCCTGCATCACCGGGGAAATGTCCCGCTTCATCACCGGGCAGCCGCGGATCTGCCACATTCACGTCCATGACAACCAGGGCAAGCGGGACGAGCATCTGCCCGCGGGCAGGGGTTCCATCGACTGGCGTGAAGCCATCGGCGGCCTCAAGCAGGTAGGTTACCAGGGCCTCCTGGTAGCCGAAAACCACTCCTGCGCCGAGGCCCTGGAGAGTGTTGCTTATCTCCAGCAGGTCCTGAAAGACCTCGACTCAAGTCCGTAGCGCCACGGCGTGCCGTGGCGAACCGTAGGGGCGACGCCAGTGGGGTGATGGGCGCCGGGCGGGGTGCGGCTCGCCCGCCCTGGTCGCAGGACCGCGAATCTCACTTATGCCGCGGCCTCTTCCGGTAAACTTCCCGCGTAGCCTCTACCGTCTCGATTATCGCCCGGCGCAGCTCCGGCGGCGCCAGCACCTCCACCCTGTCTCCCCAGCCCAGCACCCATGAACGGAACTCCACCGTATCGGTTATTTCCAGAGTCATTACCGCCGAGCCGTCGTCCTTTCGGTCCAGTTTCTGCGAGGGGTGCCACACCGTCTCTTCCATGAACCGGGTAACCTCCGGCGAAAGCCTCAGCCTGATGGTCTTGACCTCATCCCCGACAATGATGCCCCACGAAGAACCGAGGTAAGCATTGGCATCAAAGTCGGAGGGAATGTTGTATTTCTCTTGTGTCAGTTCCATGCCTTCGATACGTTCTATCTTGAAGACCCGCAGGGCCTTTGCCTGGTGACAGTAGGCGATGACATAGCTGGCATGTCCCTTAGCTACCGGTTCGATAAAATATGGTTCTATCTTGCGCTCGACGGCTGTCTCCGCCGGCAGAGAGCGGTAGGTTATCTTGATTCTCCGCCGCGATATCCACGCTTCCGCCAGCGCGGATAGAATTTTGAAATGCCCGTCATCCCTGGGCAACCCCTGCATCCAGTCAATAGTCTTCTGGACCTGCTCCTTCAATGGCGGCGGGACCACGGAGCTCAGCTTGACGAAGGCCGTTTCCGCGTTGGGATCGTGGCGATGGCAGTAGCTCAACATGAGCCGGGCTGAGAGGAAGATGGTCAGCGCCTCCGGGACACTGAACCGGACAGGAGGCAGGTGATAGCTCTCTTCTAATGCCCACTTGCCTTCATCGTCGTAAACCGGCACTTTCAAGTCCGTCTGCAGCGTATCGATGTCCCGGTACATTGTCCGCGGCGTTACACTGAATTTTTCGGCAAGCTCCCGGCAGGTGTAACGCAGGGGGTTGTTATGAAGCAGCACCCAGAGGGTCATAATCCGTTCGGTCTTACTTAGCCTGTCACCCATTCTTGTCTCCCTTTCCGTGTCATTGCCAGCGCGCCAGGATATTCTAGATGATGGATTTGCCGTAGTCCAGTCAACCCTTGATCGGACCGGGCGGCGCTGGCATTGTAGCCGCGGGCCGATGGCCCGCTCTCAAATTGACCA
The DNA here is from genome assembly GCA_964518085.1 of uncultured Dehalococcoidia bacterium. GTDB lineage: Bacteria > Chloroflexota > Dehalococcoidia > JACQUA01 > JACQUA01 > JACQUA01. The sequence goes on along the minus strand of CAZFEA010000256.1, from coordinate 1,434 downwards.
ACATCGAATTGATTGGCCTCCACACATCTTTTCCACACGCTATCGCATCATCGGAAATGCAAGGGCGGGGCACCATCCCCGCGGGTACGGACCGGCACGGTGCGCCGCGCCGCTACAAACTTGTTCCCCATAGCCGCCGGAAACCACTTCATATCCTGCGACAGGCAGTTGTCACAGGCAGGGGTTAAGCTATGTCATCACACACTAATTAGGAGGAAGACCCATGGAACCAGTAGTTAGCCAGTACCTGCACAACCTTGAAATCGGAGATATCCTCGTGTCCGGCAATGTCGCCACAGCGGCCATCTTCGCCGACGGCGATGCCGGGCCGGACTACCTCACCCTGGACGAGGCCCTGAAACAGCACCTGGGCCAGGTTACCGAAACCGGCGAAGGCGGCACCGTCCCCGAGCTGAAATTCATAAATTCAGCCGGTGTGCCTGTCCTGCTCCTGGACGGCGAGGAACTCCTGGGGGCCAAGCAGAACAGGATCCTCAACGCCACCATCCTGGTGAAGGAAAAGTCCGAGACGGTCATCCCCGTCAGTTGCTGCGAACAGGGGAGGTGGCGCTACACCTCCCGGGATTTCAAACCTTCTCCGCACGTCATGCCCTACTCGGTGCGCCAGAAAAAGGTGGAAGATGTAACCGCTTCCCTGGCCAGCCAGCGGGGGTACCGCTCGAATCAGGGCCGGGTCTGGGACGAGCTCCATGCGTCGAACGTCCATTTCCACGTCAATTCGCCCACGGGAGCGATGAAAGACCTGTTTGAGGCCAGGGAAGAGGATCTCCAGGAGTGCCTGCAGGCCTTCCAGGTCAAACCGGGGCAAAAAGGGGTAATTACGTTTGTCAATGGCGAGGTGGCGGGCATCGATGTCCTGTCCCGCGGCGCCGCCTACGCGACCCTGCACCCCAAGCTGATCAGGAGCTATGCCGTCGAGTCCTTCGAAAAAAGAAGGGGGCGGACCAGGCCGACGGCGGCCAAAGCGAGGGCCTTCCTGGCCGAAGCCGCCCTCTGCACGGAAGAGAGGTACCCCTCGGTAGGCTGCGGCTGGAACTACCGCTACAAAGGGGAAAAGATCGTCGGCGCGGCGCTGGTGCACCAGGACCGGGTGCTGCACGCCTCTTTCTTCAGGACCACGCGAACCAATTCTTAACCACGGAGGACGTAGAGGCTCACAGAGTAGTAAAGACTACGAAATAGCCGGTACCACAGGCGTCCCCGCCTGTGAAACATCGTTTTCATTGCCTGACGGTGCTTGCCGCCAAGCATGCGCGATTCATTCTATTATGAAGACTACCGGTATAATAGTATCGGCCAGAGCACCTTGAACCCACCTCGCGCCCGGATTACAATAACAAATGCCCGGGGGGTGCTGCGTTCCTTTTGTGGAACGCGTGGCGCGATGATTGTTCAAGTTAATTGCCGACAATT
>CAZFEA010000255.1:3000-5324 GCA_964518085.1 uncultured Dehalococcoidia bacterium | reverse complement strand
AGACATGGTTTTTCATACTTCATGGTGCTCGCTCGCGAGCATGGACGATTCATTCGTGGTTAATGAAGAAACAACGAAGAATGATAATCATCGTTTCGTTTCGCTTTCCAGCTTCTGAGCGATGTCTTTTTGCAGCACTTTCTTATCTATCTTTTGTTCGCCGGCCAGGGGGAGTTGCCCGATGAGTTCAAGCCTTTCCGGAAGTTTGTAAAGGGCGATGGACTTGCTTTTCAGGAAACCGGTCATTTCTTCAAAGGTTAGCTGCTGGCCGGGACGGTTCACCACGTAGGCACAGCACCTTTCACCCATCACCGGGTCGGGCATGGCCACGATGGCCACGTCCAGTACCCTGGGGTGGGTCCTCAGGATGTTTTCCACTTCCAGGGGATAGATGTTCTGCCCCCCCCGAATGATCATGTCTTTCTTCCGGCCCACCACTACCAGGTTGCCTTTTTCATTCCACCGGCCCAGGTCGCCCATCTTATACCAGCCGCCGGGCCATGCCTGGGCGGTTGCCTCCTGGTCCCGGTAATAGCCCGAGCAACAACTCGGCCCCCTTCCCCAGATTTCGCCCACCTGTCCTGCCGGCACTTCCCTGCCTTCCTCGTCGATGAGCTTGATTTCGGTGCCGTCATGACCTTTGCCCGCCGTCAGCAGGCGGTCCTCCTGGGTCCCGTCGGGCGGGCTTGATACCTCGCCGCCGAAGTCCATGGCCCCAAGGCAATTGATTATCTTACCCCCCATTTTCTTTTCGACCTCCACCCCGATTTCATAGGAAGGCGGCGCCCCTGCGCTCCACCAGTAGCGCACCGAGCTGACATCGTATTTGAGGGCATTGGGGTGCCTCACCATCATTGCCAGTTGCGCCGGGACGACGCTGACGATGGTGGCCCTTTCCTTCTCGATGAGCTTGAGGGCGTCTTCCGCATCGAACCTTTCGAGCATGACGCACCGCGCCGGTATGGAGGGAGCGTCGTAATAACCCGGGGCGTTGGGTCCCAGTGATGCCGGGCCGATAATGGCAAAAACATCGCCGGGGCCAAAGCCGTACAGTGGCACCCTTTTCTTCGATTGCGATATCCGGTTGCAGGCAGGATATTCCACGAACTTGGGGAAACCGGTGGTCCCGGTGGTATGGCCGACCAGGGATAGTTCGGTGCCAGGAATCCTGGTTTTTTTCAGAAAGTCCGCCGCGTATTTTGACTCGATCGGCCTGCGCACCAGTTCTCGTATTGAGACGGTCCCTTCGGGGACTGCGTCGCCGGTGACGAAGACATGTTTCAGTTGAGGCAGTCCCGGCCGGATTTCCTGGACCATCTGGAAATAATCGAAGTCGCGGAATTTCCAGGGAATCACTATTGCCGTGGCCTCGACATACTTCAAAATATAGGCCATCTCCTGCTGACGCAAGTGGCGCAGGGCCTGGACGCAGACCAGTCCTGCCTTTTCGCAGGCGACGCGAAGCAGGGCCAGTTCGATAACATTGGGCAACTGCAGCACTACTACCTGGTCTTTGGTGATACCGGTTTCCAGAAGACCAAGGGCCAGCCTGTCTATCCAGCGGTTGGCCTCGGCCCAGGTGAGCCGGGTCTGGGAATCAGCGATGGCTTCCCGGTTTCCGTGATCGCGGGCGTTTCTTTCCCACAGGTCGGATATGCTGGTAGTGTCCCAGTAACCGGCCCGGGTGTACTCTTCGACCAGTTCCGGTGTATAGCGCGTTGGTTTAGCCATCAGCTCAATTCAAAATCAAAATGTTCTTACGTCTTGACCGTTTCCTTTGCCAACTGGGGTTTTATGCTCTGGTAGATAGGGCTGTCAAAGACCTTTTGCACGGCGCCGCCGGTGCCGACGAGCATATGCTTGGAGACCGAATAGTTGGCGATGAAGGCCACTTCCATGATCTCCTCGTCGGTGGCGCCGGCCGCTTTGGCGTTGCAGCATTGCTGCAGCAGGCCGCCCCATTCGCCGATCATCATGTAACAACCGGCGATGACCAGGTAGCGCGTCTTGGGGTCAAGGATGCCGCGTTCGACCAGTTGGGTCAGGGCATTGTGGGCGAAAGTATGGATCATCTCGGGTTTACGTTCCGAATAGAGGTCCAGGTTGCTCTTCTCTGGAGGGTCGTGGTACCCGGGTCTCTGGGCGTGCCAGGACTTCCTCATCTCGTTGCCGGTACTGGCGGCTTTCATAGCCTTCAATACCTGCACTTCTTCAGCTCTGACCATGTGTCACTCCTTTCACAAATGTAACTTGTGTCTGCGTCAGACTCACCTCCCCCTTTCGCAAAAGGGGGACCGAGGGGGATTTCCCCCACATTCTTGACA
>CAZFEA010000255.1:0-2900 GCA_964518085.1 uncultured Dehalococcoidia bacterium | reverse complement strand
ACCTCCCCCTTTCGCAAAAGGGGGACCGAGGGGGATTTCCCCCACATTCTTGACACTGCCGAAACGAAACGGGTAATATACCGTGTCGTATACGTGTTCTCACACGATAATTGCAGAATGCGGGAATTTTACAATAGTTGTACGACCATGTCAACGGAATGTCGTTGACCGAAGAAGCAGGAGGGAACTACCATAGACCTGACACAGCAAATCAAAAACCTGGCGAAGGAATGTGACCTGGACTACGTGGGTGTTGCCCCTGTGGAGCGATTCGCCAACGCGCCCGAGGGTCACCGGCCTACCGATTTTCTCCCCGGCGCCCGTTCGGTAGTGTCCATGAGCATCAAGATTTCCGCCGGTCCCCTGATGGCCATGATAAGGGGGTTTGCCACCAGGGAGCTGCGGCACATAACCTTTGGCTATCGCTGGTTCTCCTACGGCCTTACCAACCTGTACTATATGGACCGGGCTGCCCTGCTGGTGGCCCGTCTGCTGGAAGAAAACGGCCACCTGGCGGTGCCCATTGCCGCCAGCGGTGTTGGATCCTCCAAGAACTACCTGTCGCAGTTCTCCAACCGGCATGCCGGTGTGGCTGCGGGCATCGGCGAGCTGGGCTGGATCGGCCTTTGTCTGACTCCCCAAAACGGGCCCAGGCAAAGATTCGTTTCGGTCATCACCCATGCTGAACTGGAACCGAGTCCGATGTATTCCGGTCCGAAACTTTGCGACCTGGAAAAATGCAGGGAACTGGGCCAGGGTACACCGCTGTGCACCAGGTATTGCCCGATGGATGCCTTCACCACCGAGGGCTACAAGGAAGCGGTTATCGGCGATAAGACCTACCGGTATGCCAAACTTAATTTCCGCGCCTGCGCCAGCATCCATACCCACATATCGGATACCGATTATCCCCGGAAACCTGGTGAGGAAACAAGCACGATCCCGCTGGAGAAGATGGAACCCAAGTACGAAATTGAACGGCTGGTCTACCGGCGCGGCCATGGCTGCGGGGGTTGCATGTTTGTTTGCCCCGTCGGACTGCCTCAAGAAGTGAGCAAATACGTCGAAACCGATATCAAAGCGAGGTTTGGCCATGGATCTTAAGCAAGAAATTCGAGAGCTTGCTCTGAGCAACAAGCTCGATTATGTCAGGGTTTCTTCAGCAGCATCTCTGAAGGAAGAACCACAGTGGATAAGACCGGATGATTTTCTGCCCGGCGCCAGGAGCGTCGTCTCCCTGGGCATCAAGCTGGGGTTGGGCGTGGAGCTGGCTAACAAAATGGCCCACCGCGGCGGGCCCAGACACGCCATTTACTCTTACCTGTGGCACGGCTTCGGCCTGCCCAGCCTGCTGTTCATTGACCGCACCGCTCTCCAGATCATGCGGCTCATCGAGAGGGCCGGCTACTTCGCCGTGCCGGTGATGTCTGCGTCTACCCTCGACGTCCGGAGCTCGATCATGGAGTTCTCCAACATCCACGCCGCCGTTGCCGGCGGCCTCGGGGAACTGGGCTGGAGCGGCCTGGCTCTAACTCCCGAAGTCGGTCCGCGGGCCAGGTTCGGCACCATAATTACCAATGCCCCGCTGGAACCGGACCCGGTGTACCGCGGCCCGACACTGTGCGACGTGGAGAAGTGTAAGCAACTGGGTAATGGCGTTCCGATCTGTGCAAAAGTTTGCCCGACCCAGGCCATTGGCCAGGAGGTCGAAGATGTCAAGATAGGCGACCGTTCGTTCAAGGTGGCCAAATTTGACCGTTTCCGGTGTGCCTGGGGATCCATGGGACTGAACAAGAAGGCCCTGGGCTTGAAGGACATCCCGATGCCGGAGAAGGTGGGCTATGAAGAGCTCTTTGCCGCGCTCAAAGAGCGTGAGCCGGTCCAGGCTATGGAGCTGCTGGTGATCAGCCGCGGCGATTATTGCGGCCAGTGTACCATGGAGTGCCCGGCGGGCAATTCGGGGCTTGTTGACAGGACGCTGGCGGGCCAGCTATCATAGGAGGTCTTGCCGGCAACAAGACTTAGCTGAATCAATGTAGGGAGGTCTGTCCATGAAGCGATGTCGTTTCCTGGTAGTGGTCCTGGTTGTCCTGGTGACCGTGTCCGCGTTTGCTGCCTGCACGTCGAGGATGGTTGTTCAACCCCAAAGAGAACCGGGCGGCTGATGGATGAAGTTAAAGACCCGGCCAGGTGGCCCATCCAAGACTATCTCTTGGCCAAACCTTCGATGCAGAAGCTGGCCGCCGAGGTCTTCAAGGACATTCTGAAGTAGCGCCCGCTGTCTCCCCCTTTGAAAAAGGGGGACTAAGGGGGATTTAACAAACCGGCGAAATCCCCCTGTATCCCCCTTTCGCGAAAGGGGGAGGCCTGGTTGCATGACAGGCTGTTGTAACCTCTGTACGCAGGTCTGCCCACTACTGTAATCAGCCTGAAGGGAGAACGGAAAATGAGACTGTTGTTTGGTTTGCTATCAGTGGCCCTATCAATTGTGGTGTTTCTGGCCTGTGTCCCGGCGGCCACACCGGCGCCGGCCCCCGGGGCGACCACGGCGCCCCGGGCGGAGACCAAACCCCCGCCGGGGGAATCTAAGCCTGCGGTACAGGCGCCAAAGCCGGCGGCCAAAACCCCGACAACCACCGCTCCCAAACCGAAGCTGGCGGTGGACACGCCTTTTTACCAGGGCAAAACAATAACCTTGCTGGTGGAATCGTCGGCCGGAGGCGGCACCGATACCGCCGCCCGGGTTTCGGCGCCTTATTTGACTAAATATATACCGGGGAATCCCCGGATTATCATTCGCAACTCGCCGGGCGCCGCCGGCGTCAACGCCAACAACATGTTTTTCGAAACGGCCAGGCCGGACGGCCTGCACCTGATGCAGAACTCGCAGGGCGCCCTGT
>CAZFEA010000254.1:0-5327 GCA_964518085.1 uncultured Dehalococcoidia bacterium | reverse complement strand
TTCCGGAATCATACCATTTTAGCTACAAGGTGAAAAGGGGTTTTCACACAGTCTGGCGTGCCGCTACAGACTGTTCAGACTGACTTATTTGACACGGCGTAGGCGCCAGACTTACAATGCCAACCAATCGATATGAAGCTAGCAAATCTGGGCCTGGCCATATTTTCTCTGGGTCTCGGGATCTTTGTCATCGGCTACTCGCTGGTACGGCCGTCGTTATCACTCAATGTGGGACTGATGATCGGCGTCGCATTGCTCCTCAACGGGTCCTTCCGGATCTGGCTGCACAAGCTGCGGCGCAAATAGCTTGATAAGAAAATGAACAACGCCTGGGGACCAAAGCCCGGCAACAGGACCTTCCGTCCCCCTCGTCTCAAGCCACCCAGGTTCCAGCGTGTCATAGGCATAGCCGGCCTGTATGCCGCCGGGTATGGTGATGTCGGTTCCTCGATATACTACGCCCTCGGCCTGGTGGCAATCGTGGCCATGGGAGCGACACCGATTGTTTTGGGCATCGCCGGCGTCTTTTTCATTCTTAATGCCCTTACTTATGCCGAGGGTACCGCCATGCTCCGCGAAGCCGGCGGGTCGGCCAGCTTTGCCCGGCACGGTTTCAACGACCTTGTCGGCTTTATCGCCGGCTGGGCCTTCCTTTTCAGCTACATCATCACTGTCGCCATATCGGCATATACCATCCCTTCCTACCTGAGCTATTTCTGGCCGCCCTTCAGCGACTCCGCCGCCATCGGCACCTTCGCGGCAATGTCGGTCATGGCTTTGCTCATGGCTGCCAACATACTGGGGGTGAAAGAATCTTCAGCAATCAACTGGACAATGGTGGTTGCCGATCTCTGTACCCAGCTATTCCTGATAATCCTCGGCTTCTGGCTCCTTTTCGATAAAGACATCTTTTTTCTTCGCATCGCCACTAATTGGCCTTCGACACCGAACCTCATTTTTGCCGTTGCTATCGCCGCCATAGCCTTCACCGGTGTGGAAAGCATATCCCAGAGGGCTGAGGAAACGAGGAGACCGCAAAGAAGGGTGCCCCTGGCCCTGGTATCCATGATGATCACTGCAGTCATAACCTTTGCCTGCATATCGACCATCGCGTTTTCGGTGATGACTCCCAAAGAACTGGCTACCCAGTGGTCCACCAGGCCCATTGCCGGCATTGCCGAAGGCGTGTACCGGTATCTCAGCGATCATCCTTACGTGATCAGTCCAGTTAATATCTATCCGCTGGACCTGTTGCAACGAATCGTTGTAGAAATCATCCGCAATATACTCCGTCCGGCGGTGGCGATTCTGGCAGCCGTCATTCTCCTGATAGCCACCAACGCCGGTCTGCAGGGGATTTCCCGGATAACCGGGCACCTTGGCTCTCACAGACTGTTGCCGCCGGTTGCCGGCAGGTTGCACCCTCGTTTCAAAACGCCCTACGTTGCCATTGCCGTGTTCGGCCTGGTGGCCATTTTTGTCCAGGGCCAGGGCTTCTTTGCCGGCGCCCCACTGGAGAACCTCGCCGGACTATATGCCTTCGGCTCACTATTGGCCTTTGCCCTGGCCCATGCTTCCATACTGGTGTTGAGATTCAAGAGGCCCGACCTGCCCCGCCCATTCAAGTTCGGCCCAGAGATTAACATAGGCAAAAGGACCATCCCGCTCACTGCCATTGTTGGAGTCGTCCTGACTACTTTTGTATGGGTAGTTCTCCTCGCGGGGCAGCCCTACGCCCGGGCCGGCGGCCTGATCTGGATGGCCATCGGGCTGACAATCTACTCGGTTTACCGGGGAGTGGAGAGAGGTAACAGGTAACAGTGATCAGCTATTGGCAGTTAGCTATTGGCAGTTAGCTATTAGCCAATGGCTATTAGCTAATTGAGCAACTGCTAATAGCCAAATGCGAATTGCTATTGCTAACGGCTAATAGCTGGTATAATAGGCCCCACCGGGATTGAAAAACTCGCCTGCAGAAAGGAATCACCCATGACCGCCGAGAAACCCAAACTGCCTGTTCCTCAACCGATAGCCCCGGACCCCAGGAAGACTGCCATTCTCGTCCTTGATCTCACCGAGTTATGCGCCGACCCGAAAGAAATTTGCAGCCGCCTGGCTCCGGGAATGGTCGGATTCCTCAGTAAAGCCCGAAAGGCCGGCGTCTTCATTGCCTATACTGTCATGGGCGCCCTCAAAGGCAAGCCGGCGGGTAGGGAATACTCCGGCTTCAACCGTGCTCCTTCCGAGCCGGTCTTCTTTCCCGACGGTTTCAACAAGTTCCTTGGCGGGGAAATCGAGAATGCCATCAAGCCCCGCGGCATAGACACCCTGGTAATGACCGGCTATCGTTCCAATATCGCTGTTCTCTATACCGCCACCCATGCAGCCAGGCCTCTCAAGTACAAGGTTGTCATTCCGGTGGATGGCATCGCCGCCAATAGCGACTACGAGTACGATTACACCCTCTTCCAGTTTACCGTTTTGCCCGGAGGGGCTTCCGACCTGTTCACCTTCACTACCCTTGACGGAATCAGCTTCGGCCATTGAAAAACGGGCCGACTGATACTATAATCAATATTCTGGGGCACAAAAAGGCATAAACTACATAGTTACAAAGTCATGGTTTTATGGATTACAAGAGAATACTCGTACCCGTTAGCGGTGAAAAGGCTGACGATGAGGCTGTGGTCCTCGCCTGCAACCTTGCCAGGAAAAGCAAAGCCCGGGTACACGTCTTATACATCATCGAAGTAGAAAGGGCGCTTCCTCTGGAAGCCCCAATGATCCCGCAGCAGCGGAGGGCGGAGGAAATTCTGGAACACGCCGAGCGCGTGGCCGAAGAGGAGGTTGATTACCAGGTTGATACCGGGTTGCTGCAGGCCAGGGAAGTGGGTCCCGCAATAGTGGACGAAGCCATCAGCAAGGGCATAGACCTCATCGTCATGGGTTTTAGCTACAAGAAGAGATTCGGCCAATTCAGCCTGGGCAATACCCTGCCCTACGTGATGAGAAGCGCCCCATGCCGCGTAATCGTTTCCCGGGAGCCCATGCCAGCCCGGGTTGAAATAAGCGCCCGCACGGGCGAGCCGAAATACGAACAGAAGTTCAATGGCGACCGTAAATTCTTTATGATCCCCAACAAGTAACGCATGAACGTGCTCATCATGGGCTGTGGGCGAGTCGGGGCGTCTCTGGCCGTGCAGCTAGACTCCGAGGGGCATAAGGTCAGCATCGTAGATATGGCCTCATCGGCCTTCCGCAGATTGCCAACGACTTTCGGAGGCACCGCCATCCTGGGCGATGCCACGGAAGAGGAAGTGCTCAGAAACGCCGGCATAGCCGAGGCTGATGCCTTCGTCGCCCTGACCCAGGGTGATACCCGCAATATCATGGCGGCGCAAATCGCCCTCCTCATTTTCAAGGTTCCCAAGGTGCTCTGCAGGGTCTACGACCCTCTCCGCGAACACCTGTACAAGAACCTCGGCATTGACGCCCTTTCACCCACCAAGATCTTCACCAGGATCCTCAGGGACACCCTGCTAAAGTGAAACTTCATTGAGTTCCCCTCAATGATCCCAAAGAACGAAATATGTATGTAATCGTCATCGGCGCCGGCAAAGTGGGCTATTTTCTGGGCAAAGCACTTCTCGCCGAAGATCACGAGGTCCTGCTGATAGAGAAAGAGCCAGAACGTTGCGAAGCTATTGTCGAAGAACTCGGAAGCATTTGCCTTCGCGGCGACGGGTGCGAAACGGCCACGCTGACCGAAGCCGGCACCAACCGGTGCGACATGTTTATTGCGGTTACCGATGCCGATGAAGACAACCTGGTGTCATGCCAGGTGGCAAAAAAGACATTCAACGTTCCCAGGACCATTGCCCTGGTCAATAATCCCAAGAATGAATACCTGTTCAAGAAATTGGGCATCGACGTAACTGTCAGTTCGACGGCGCTGATCCTGGAACATATCGAACAACAGGTGCCTACCCATCCCCTGGTGCATCTGTTTAGCCTGGGAGAAGGGGAACTGGAAATCGTCGAGGTCAGGCTGCCCAGGGAAGGCTTTGCCATCGGCAAAGCAATCAAAGATGTCAGTCTGCCACCTGGTACAGTAGTGGCATTGATCATCCCGCAGGACCGGAAGCCTTTCATTCCCTCCGGCGATACCATGTTGCACGGCGGCGACCAGCTCGTAGTGATAACCCCCCATCAGACTGAGGACTTGTTGCGCAACGAACTTACTCGCGCCACAAAATAACGGAACAGATGCGTCTCGCTTATCTCGGGCCCCAGGGCACCTATACTGAAGAAGCGGCCTTAAAACACGCCCCATATGCCGACCTGGTAGGTTTCTCCTCCGTAGCTGCGGTAGGCTCGGCGGTCAAGAGCGGCATGGTGGATGAGGGTGTAGTGGCCATCGAAAACAGCCTGGAAGGTTCGGTAAACGACACCCTGGACCTTCTTATACATGAGACCGGAATCTTTATCCGCGAGGAACTGATATTGCCCATCGAGCACTGCGTGCTGGCCAAACCGGGGACGCGGGTGCAGGACGTCACGGTGATATTCTCTCACCCCCAGGCCTTTGCCCAGTGCCGCCGGTTCATCGACCGTTGCTTTCCACGCGCCCAACTGGTAGCGGCCTTCAGCACTGCCGGCGCAGTAGAGCAGATGATGGCCCGCGGCTCGGATGCCGTAGCCATCGCATCAAAAAGGGCTGCCGAACTTTACGGCGCCGAGATCGTAGCCCGGGGCATCCAGGACAACCCCCGAAACGCCACCAGGTTCGTGGTCCTTGGCCGGGAGGACCATGCTCCTACCGGCAAGGACAAGACATCCCTGTGCTTTACCTTTTCTGAAGACAAGCCAGGCCTGCTGTACCATGTCTTGAAGGAATTCGCCGTGCAGGATATCAACCTGGGAAAGGTAGAATCGCGTCCCCTGAGGGAGGGACTGGGCAAATACTTTTTCCTCATCGACCTGGATGGCCATCGCCAGGAGCCACGAGTAGCGGCAACCCTGGAGCGCGTGCGGGAAACCACCTCCATGCTCAAGATCTTCGGCTCCTATCCCCGCCACATGGAAAACAACCAGCACTCGTAGAAAGGTGCCCGGTATCGAAATTCTGAAACGGAATGAGGCCGTCCTCATTCTGGTCACCACCACTGCCATTGCCATGCTCGGCAACGGCATCATCGCTCCCGTTCTTCCCCTCTACGCCAAATCGTTCGGGGTATCGGTGTTCCTCGTGGGAGTGATGATCGCCGCTTACGGGCTAGCCCGTATTCTTCTGGACATCCCGGCAGGGCGCATGGCAGACCGCTTCG
>CAZFEA010000253.1:3403-5332 GCA_964518085.1 uncultured Dehalococcoidia bacterium | reverse complement strand
ACTTACCGCCCAACCTTCGCCAGGTTACCGGTTCGTATCCTGGAGCGGCGACATCGACAGCTTTTCCCCTACCATCACCGTGGTCATGGACCGGCCTATTTTTCTGACCGCCAATTTCATGCTGATACCGACCCCCCCACCAACACCACCGCCAACGCCAACCGGCACCCAGCCATAGCCGCGGGCCGGTGCACTTATCCCAGCGACGGTTCTATCAGCCCGTAATCCCCGTTCTTCCTCCGGTATATGAGGTTGTGGGTCTTGGTCTCGTCATTGAAGAAGAGGAAGAAATCATGCCCCAGGAGCTCCATCTGGTCGGCGGCCTCCTCGGGAGACATCGGTTTCACCGGGAACCGCTTGACTCTCACCACCCGGCCGGATGGCAACTCTTCCTCGACCGTCTCCTCGGGAACCGGCTCTTGCTTTTTGGGCATCGGCGTCCCGGGCCGGTGGACAAACCGGTGCGGCCTGGGCGAACGGTAGGCCCTGAAGCGCTCGATCTGCCTGTCCAGGACATCTGATGTCAGATCGATGGCGGCGTAAAGCGCCGAGGCGGTTTCCTGCGCCCGGAGCAGCGTGCCGTTGCTATCAATGGTAATTTCCGCGGTGTAGCGGTGTTGCGGGCTCTTGGTGGCTTGCCGCATGACCACCAGTTTGGCTTCGAGTATCCGGGGAAGCCGCTGGTCCAATCTGCCGAACTTCTTGTTTACGTAGCGCTTCAGCGCTTCGCTGAGGGCTACGTTTTTGGCGGTAATTGTAAGTTCCATGGTACCTCTTGCACCTGCCTGTTTTCACAATTCTCTGGCCAGTACCAGAGCGCTGACGGTGATGCCGGGTAGTTCCCGCAGTACGCGCGCGCAAGCATCGAGCGTAGCGCCCGTAGTACAAACATCATCGATGAGAAGTACCGACTTGCCTTTGAGCCGGTCGTTATTGCAGGAGAAAATCCCGGCCACATTGTGACGGCGTTCCGCGGCGTTGGCGGCCCGCGCCTGAGGCCCGGGGTCCCTGGTGCGGATGAGGGTGTCCCTGTCCACCGGCCATCCAGTTAACCTGGCCAGTTCGCCGGCCAGCAATTCCGCCTGGTTATATCCCCTTTCCCTTAGTTTGCTCCGGTGTAGCGGCACAGGGACCAGGCAGTCCGCGGACAGGCCGTTATCCCTGGCGCAGGTGTGCAGGAACTCGGCCAGGGGCCTGGCCAGGGACCTTATGTCTTTATACTTGAACTGGTGAATGGCCGACCGTATCGCGCCGTCAAAGGTAAAAGGGGACCTGACGCTCTCGACCTGTGGCGGGACCCTGCGGCACTCGCTGCAAACACCGGCGCCAGGCCTGCCACAACTGGGACATACCGGCCCTTTCAAATAGGGGAGCTTCTTGCGGCAAGCCGGGCAAAAGAAACTGCCGCTCTTGCCGCATCCTGTGCAAACGCCGGGAAACAGCAGTTCTATGGTTTGACCTTTGAGCCAGTTCAGGCTGGCCGGGAATGCCATAGAAGTCTCCCGTATCCCCTCTCCCTTGATGGGAGAGGGTCAGGGTGAGGGCGAATGGGCGGTGTTCAGGAAAGGCGGGTTCGCGGGGTATGCAGCGCCCCGCTGATTATGGGCTCGTTGACGTAGAGGTCGCCGTTCCTGATCTTAATATTGTAGCCGCAGTCAAGACTGGTGCATACCCAGGCCTTATAATGGATGGGAGCACCCTGGCTGCCAAAATCTGACAAAGGCACTAAATCGCCGGTATGACACTTCTGGCATTTGGGTAATTGAGCGAGTTCCAAAGGAACCACCTCCGACCGTTAATAAAATTTTTTTCTGCTTTACTGGACAAACACAGAGTATACATGATTTAATTCCACTTTGCAATAGGTTTCTCGCTGTCTGTGACCAACGTCCACAAACAATCGAGTCAAAAATCCAATCTGTCTTGCCC
>CAZFEA010000253.1:0-3303 GCA_964518085.1 uncultured Dehalococcoidia bacterium | reverse complement strand
AACAAGCTGCTCTGGCATATCGCCGAGGACCTGGAGAGATTCAAAATGCTCACCAGCGGCCATACCGTCATCATGGGCCGGAAAACCTTCGAATCGCTGGCCAAGCCGTTAGCCGAAAGGCTGAACATAGTGATCACCGCAAGCAAGGAATATCGCCCGCCTCCCGGCAGCGCCAGGGTCCTGGTGGCAGGCTCGCTGGATGAAGCCCTGGCAGCGGCGCAGAGCGCCGGAGACAGCGAGGTATTTATCATCGGCGGGGGCCAGGTCTACCGGCAGGCCCTTCCCCTGGCGGACAAGCTTTATTTGACCATCGTCGATGCCGATTTCGATGCCGACACCTTCTTTCCGGACTATTCCGAGTTCACCAGGGTCACCTTCGAGCAACCGGGCAAGTCCGAAGGCTACAGCTACAGGTTTCTCGAGCTGGAACGGGTTTGACTTCACCATAGCTGGATGCTAGTATTATCAGCAAAATACTGATAAATAAAATGGGAGAATAATTGTGAGACTTTCAACCCGGGCCAGCTACGGCACCAGGGCAATGCTCGAACTGGCGCTGCATGTTGACCAGGGGCCGGTGCAACTCAAGGAAATAGCCAGGCAACAGGACCTTTCCGAAAGATATCTCGAGCAACTGGTAATTGCCCTGAAAGTAGCCGGTCTGGTCAAGAGCACGCGCGGGGCCAGGGGGGGATTCATCCTGGCGCGGCATCCGGCGGATATCAAACTGAGCGAGATCGTCCAGGTGCTGGAAGGTTCCCTGTCGCCCATGGCCTGTATCGAAGAGCCGGCGGTGTGCCAAAGAGCGCCCGGCTGCGTTACCAGGGACCTGTGGACCGAGATGAAGGACGCCATGGTCGGCGTCCTGGAAAATACCAGCCTGCAGGACCTGGTCGAGAGGTACAAGCTCAAAGCCCGGAAGCCGGTGGCAAGCTACAGCATATGATTACAGTAGAAATTCCCACCCTGCTCCGGGACCTGACCGGCGGCGAGTCCCAGGTACCGGGCGAAGGCCTCGATATCAGGACCTTGCTGGACTCCCTGGAAAGGCAATTCCCGGGTTTTCGCCGCCGGTTTTTTGACCTCAACGGCGCACTGAGGAACATGGTGAACATATACGTTAACGAAGTCGATTTTCACCGGCTGGCCGGTCTAGATACGCCGCTTTCGGGGGGTGACCATGTCCGTTTGGCGGTGGCCCCCTTGATCTCCGGGGGCAGCGGCCGGTGATCGACCGCTATGCCCGGCAAAGGATTTTCCGGGGCATCGGCGACGAGGGCCAGAAGAAGCTGGGACAAAGCTATGCCGTCATTACCGGCTGCGGCGCGCTGGGCTCGGCCGTGGCCAGTTGCCTGGCGCGCGCCGGGGTGGGAAAAATACGGCTGCTCGACCGGGATTTCATCGAATACCACAATCTCCCGCGTCAACTGCTTTTCGACGAACAGGACATAAAGGACCAGTTACCCAAGGCCATAGCCGCCGAGCGGCATCTGCGCCGGATCAACTCCTCGATTGAAATCGAAGGCATCGCCGTCGATATCAACAGCGGCAATATCGAAAAGCTGGTCAAGGGGGCCGACGTCATCGTTGACGGGCTGGATAATTACGAGACCCGTTATCTTACCAACGATGTGGCGCTGAAACTGGGGATACCCTGGATATACGGCGGAGCGGTTGGTTCCGCGGGCATGACCATGAACATCCTGCCCGGTGAGACTCCCTGTTTCCGGTGCATTATGCCCGCGGCCCCGGGAGCCGGCCGGATACAGACCTGCGATACCGCCGGGGTGCTTAACTCCATTCCTTTTATTATTGGTTCCCTCCAGTCCGCCGAGGCTATCAAGCTCCTGGTCGGGGCAAGGGATTTCTTGAACCGTGGCCTTATCTCCATCGACATCTGGGAGGGTACCTTTCACCAGACATCGCTGGGCGCCGTCAGCCGGGCCGACTGCCCTGCCTGCCATGGCCATTATGAATACCTTGAAGCGGAACAGGGATCGAAGACCGTTGTCCTCTGCGGGCGAGACGCGGTGCAGGTGTATAACCCTCAAGCCCAGGGAGTGTCCCTGGAGGTCCTGGCGCGAAGGCTCGAGGCGGTCGGCGAGGTCAGCCGCAGTCCCTTCATGCTCAAGGTGATCGTAGAAGGGAAAGAGATGGTCGTTTTTCCTGACTCCCGGGCGATAATCAAGAACACCCGTGACGAGGCGCTGGCAAAGAGTCTATATGCCAAATATATTGGAATGTGAAGGTAAATAGAAGTCAGAAGATAGAAGTCAGAAGACGTAGCGGCACGCTGCCGCGTGCCGGAAGAAGACAGAAGACAGAAGACAGAAGGTCCCCACGCGTCTCACTTCTCACCTCTCACTTCTCGGTGTCCTCTGCGTCTCGGCGGTTATTAATTATTCGTGTTCATTCGTGTTTATTCGTGTTCCCGTCTCTTTACATTATTATTGATTTTGTGATTTTTCAATTGGCGCATGTCAGTAGCCATCAGCATGCAGGTGTGGTAAGATGCTACGGTTTTTGCTGGTCCAAGAATTCACTGGCAGGCTCAAGATTAGATATTGTTTAAGACGCTCAGAGAAGACATCAGGGTCGTTTTCGATAAGGACCCCGCTGCCAGAAACACACTGGAGGTTTTCCTGTGCTATCCCGGCTTTCATGCCCTGTGGATGCACCGGCTGGCGCGGTGGTGCTGGAGGCACCGTCTCCGGCTCCTGGGTCGCTTAATATCGCATTGGGCGAGATTCTTGACAGGAATTGAAATACATCCCGGGGCGAAAATAGGCCGTCGCTTCTTTATCGACCATGGCATGGGAATCGTGATCGGCGAGACTGCCGAGATAGGCAACGACGTGCTCCTTTACCAGGGCGTGGTGCTGGGCGGCACGACCCTGGAGAAGAAGAAACGGCATCCCACCCTGGGCAATGACGTGGTGGTGGGCACCGGAGCTATCCTCCTGGGAGCGATCACCATCGGTGACGGGGCCAGGATAGGGGCCGGGTCGGTGGTGGTCAAGGACGTTCCGCCGGGGTCGGTGGTGGTCGGCGTCCCTGGCCGCGTGGTGGAGGAGAGACCGGTCGTTCCGCTGCTGCGGCATGGCGATCTGCCCGACCCGGTGGCCGAGGCCATCCGGGTGATACTGAAAGAACAGGAAGCCATCAAGGAGCATCTCCGGGAACTGGAGACCCACCGCTTCCAGGAGCACGAGGGCGGTGATCTGCGGGCGAGCCGGGAAAGGGTGGAACGGCAGTTCAGTGAGGGATCGGGGATTTAGAAAGGGAAAAGGGAAAAGGAGTTAG
>CAZFEA010000252.1:0-5374 GCA_964518085.1 uncultured Dehalococcoidia bacterium | reverse complement strand
CTGCCGATGCCAAAGTGCAGCACCCCGGCGTGGCGGGTCATTTCGGCTTCCCGCAAATGTATGTAGTTAAGGCCGCGGGTAGGGCTGGCCTTGGGATTCAGGCCCCACATGGTCTCAGCCCAGATGTCGACCCACTGGACGCCCCGCGCCTTGGTGCGGTCGATAAGGTTCCGGAACCAGTCCGCTTCCCAGCCGCCTTCGATGTTCTTGATGAAGGTGCTGTCCACGGTGAGTCTGACCGGGGTTTTGAGCATGCCGCGGATGCCCAGCAGGGCGTCATAGACGAGCGTGCCGCTGGCCGGGTTGATGGGTATGACTCCCAGCACGCCGAAGGGAAACATGTTAAACTCGCCGGAACCGGGGGGCGGCGGACCGGGGTTGCCGGTGTCGTCGATGGGGACTCCCAGGAAACCCAGGGCGTCAGGGATGCGAGATTCACAGTTAGTGCCGTTGGCGCTGGTGACCCTGATGACTTTTCCGGCCTTGCAGAAGTCGTAGGATTTGCGCATGATGGCCCAGTAAAGCTCCGGGGGAAACCGGGCCCACTCCGAGGACATCAACTCGGCGGTGTTGGCCACGATGCCCACCAGCTTTACTCCGTACTCCAGCATGGCCACGCGGCAGGCGCGGCTGTGAATGGGGGCCTCCGCCGGAAGGATGGAGAACAGGTGGTCGCAGGCATATATGGCGTTGATCACCGTCGATGGCGGGTCGCCCAGCCGGTATTCGAAGCTCTTGCAGGTAATGGTAGTAACCCCGGCGCCGGCGTTGCGGCAGGCGATGGCCAGGGCATCGATTACCATGGGATCGGCGAAGCCGGTGTTGTCGGTGAGGATCAACACGCGTTCATCTTTCTGCACCACCGCCCAGCCCTTGACCAGGTTTTCCGCGCCCTCGAGTAGTTCCAGGATCTGCGTCGCGGTCATTGCACCCCCTTGAAATCAAAATGAAGAAAGCAAGAAGACGGAAGACAGAAGTCAGAAGTCAGAAGTCAGAAGTCAGAATCCCCTCCCTGCTCTGCTCTTAAGTCTTGAATCTTAGATTTCTTTATTCGTGGTTCCCCGGCACGCGGCAGAGTGCCACTACCGTGATTCGCGTTAATTCGCGTTCATTCGCGGTTTCCAGGCACGCGGCAGCGTGCCGCTACGCTCATTTTAGAAAAGCGGCAAAGATTTCGCGCGCCAGTTTCTGGTTGTCGCTCTGGCTCTTGTAGAAAGCCTCGTCCAGGGAAATGTCCTGGGGCGTGGGGACCAGGGCCGGGTCCACCCCCTCCAGGGGCACATCTGCCCTGGTGGAGGCCGCGCCATAAGTGCGGGCCACAATCGCGCCGCCGTCCCGGCTCAAGACCCAGTTTATGAAAAGCTTCCTGGCATTGGGATGCGGCGCCCTGGTGAAGGAAATTATGTTGGCCCAGCCCGGCGAGGTGTGAAAAGGCTCCTTCAATCGCGGCTGGGCCACCGGGGCGCCCAGGTCGATAAAGGCGGTGACTTCCGACTGGCTGATGCCGATAGCCATGGGATATTTGGCCCGGGCCACCCATTCGATCATCTGCCGCTCATCGCGGCTCAACACCGGCTGTTGTTTGGCCAGCTCGCGCATGAAGACCGGTCCCTTTTCCATGCCCATGACCCTGCGCACCATCGCCCCGAACCAGGTCCCGCCGCCGCCCCCGGTGGTGGGATCGTTGAGCACGATCTGGCCCTTCCATTTCGGGGCCAGCAGGTCTTCATAGGCCGTTATTTCGCCGGCCTTCACCATCTGGGTGTTGATGGAGATGCTGGGCGAAACGAACTCCACCAGGCTGATTACCTTGCGTTCTTCGTCGAAATAGGCTATTTTTCCCTTGCGCCATTTTGCCGGGTCTTTGATTTCCGGCAGGACCATCAATGGCTCCAGCGGCTCCAGGACCCCCAGGGGCTTTATCTGGGTGGTTATGGTAGTGGTGCCGCTCATCCCGACGTCCGGTATATTCAGCCCGGCCCCGACCTCTCGCCTCAGTCTTTCCACGATCTCAGCCCCTCGTCCGGTAATGAATTCGACGTCGATGCCATATTGCTCTTTGAAAGCCTTGATTACACCGTCCCGGGTAGCCGGGGCGATAGCCGTGCCGTATAGGGTGACCTGTCCTTCCTTTTGGGCCGCGGCCACCAGGGCGTCCCATTCGGATACTTGCCTGGCCGGGACCGTGGCCCGGCCGCCGGAGTCCGGCGCCGGAGAGGCCGGCCCGCCGCCGCAGGCGGTCAGCAGGCCGACCAGGGCAAGAAACAAGATTGGGACCGTCAGCGTTTTTTTCATTCCATCCTCCTTTTTGGCGCTTATCAGTCTTCCCTCCCCCTTTCGCAAAAGGGGGATACAGGGGGATTTAATCCTTCAGTTTGGCGGCAAGTCCGATTCTGAATTAATTGCCATTTTCTTAAATCCCCCTTAGTCCCCCTTTGAAAAAGGGGGAGAGGCTGCGAGTTGCTCCCTGAGCGCCTTCTTGTCCACCTTCTGGGTATCGGCCACGATGGGCATTTTGTCCACGATCTCCAGCCGCTCGGGCAGCTTGAAGGAGGCGATATCCTTCTCCTTGAGGTAAGAGACAAGCCCCTCGAAGGTCAGTTCCGCACCATCCCTGGGGACGACAAAGGCGCAGGCCTTTTCTCCCATGATGGCATCGGGCACGGCCACTACCGCGACGCTGGCGATGCCGGGATGGGCCAGGAGCAGGCTTTCGATTTCGGCGGGATAGATATTCTGCCCGCCGCGGATGATAACGTCTTTGGCCCGGCCCATGATTACCAGATTGCCGCCGCCATCGAACCTGCCGATGTCGCCGGTGTTGGTCCAGCCATCGCTGGTCCATACTTCCCACGTCTGTCGTGGATCGCCGTAGAAACCCGAAGACAAACAGGGTCCCCTGGCCCAGATTATCCCTGTCTCGCCCTTGCCAACGGTCTTCCCGCTTTCATCGCAGAGCTTGATCTCGGTGCCGGGAAAGGGCCGGCCCACGGTATGGAACCGCACCCCGGGCGGGTCATTCACACTGGCGTAGGAAATCGCCCCCGAATCCACCCCGCCATAGACATTGACCACCGTGGCTCCGGTCATTTTTTCCGCTCTGGCGGCCAGGTCCGGGGGCAAGAACGAACCCATGCAAAAGACGACCCGCAGCGAGCTAAGGTCATAGTTCGCGAACCCGGGTTCATCTATCATGAGCTGTAGTTGAGCCGGCACCATCCCGGCTACGGTGATGCGCTCCTTTTGAATGATGGCCAGGGCTTCCCGGGCGTCGAAACGCTCCAGTATCACCGTCCGGGCGCCGAACTGCGGCGCGGCGAAATAGCCGAAGCCGTTGTACGAGGCCGGCGCCGGCCCGAAAATGGACACTGTGTCTTTGCCGGTCAGGCGGCAATCGTCCGCCAGCACCTTGAAGGTGCTCAGCCGGCTGCACATGGGATGCTCGGCGAACTTGGGAAAACCGGTGGTGCCGCTGGTATGGATCACCAGGAAAAAATCGGTCCCCTTGATAGTCCTGTTGGCCATTTCCCCGGAGGAGTATTTCGGGGCGGCGGGCGCGGTCACGACCTGGCGCAGTGAAATAGTCCCCGGCGGCGCCTGTGTTCCGGCGACGAACAGGTATCGCAGCCTGGATAGCCCGGGCCGGATGTCATTGACCATTTCCAGATAGCCATGCCCGCGGTGCTCGACGGGCACCACGATGGCCGCCGGTTCGATGCGTTTCAGGATGCCCTCGACATCACCGCGCCGCAGTGCGGGAAGCAGTTGCATCAAGAGAAGCCCCGCCTTCTCGCAGGCCACGCGCAGCAATGATAGTTCGACGCAGTTGGGAAGCTGGGCGACGACCATCTCGTCCCGTTCCAGCCCCAGTTGGATGAAGTTCGATGCCAGCCGGTCTATCCATTGTTTAGCCCCGGTCCATGTCAGCCGGGTCCGGGAATCGACGATGGCCTCGGCATCGCCCACGGCTGCGGCGTTCCTGTCCCACAGCTCGGACAGGCTAGTATCGCTCCAGTATCCCTTTGCCAGGTATTCCTGGAGCACGGGTTGGGTATAGCGGGTTGGTGTGGCCATAACGGGGTTTCCCGGGTTCTTTGAGTTCCCTGGGTGCTTTGAGTTCCTTGGGTTCTTTGGGTTCGTTGAGTTATTGGGTTGTTACGAAAATGCTGCCGTCTCCCCCTTTGAAAAAGGGGGACTAAGGGGGATTTAAGAAACAGGCGAAAGAACCCAAAGAACTCAAAGAACCTTGCGAACCAGGGAACTCGCCCGGGCTACGCCTTCTTGGCTTTGGTGGTTTTTGCCGCCTTAGCCGGAGCTTCCTTCTTGGCGGCGGGCTTGGACGAGGAACCGCAACAGCGACCTGCCATGGTGATCACCTCCCTTTTTGGAGAAAATCTAGCACAGGGTATCAAGATTGTCAACGAGGCCAACCACGTAGGGGCGAACCAGAGAGACCCGCCCCCCGGCGGGTCTCGGCGGCTCGCCCGCCCGTAGCGGCACGCTGCCGCGTGCCTGGGCGTGCCGTAGTAGCACGCTGCGCGTGCCGGGGGGATGGTCTCCCCCTTTGAAAAAGGGGGACGGGCACGCTGCCGCGTGCCCCTACACTCAGTGGTATTCTTTCATCCCCAGAAAACGACCGTGCCAGGTGTGATACCAGACGGCGCCGGTGTAGCCGTTGACGCTGAGCATGCCTTCGACCTGGCCGTTTTTCAGGGTGTGCAGGGTATGGTAGCCATAAAAAGCGTCGGCAGCGGCGACGGTCACTCCGGGCAGGTTGGCGTTCAGGTACTGCTGGGCCAGGGTGGCGGCCTTGTCCGGGGTCACTGGCATGGCGGCGCCGGGCGGCGCGTACCGGCGCCCCATCATGCCATATTTGGTGTTCCACATCATGTTCGGCCCCATCTCCGGGTAGACCTGGCCGGTGTAGCGGTCGACCAGAAGCTCCATGGCGTGGACCCGGGTATCGGTCTCCTCGATTTCTGCGTAGAGGTTCAGCTCGAACTCCATTATTTCTTTGAGGGCGAGGTTCGGGCCATAGGCGTTCAAGTATAGTTTCACCGCTTCCGCCGCCTGGTCGATGGTAATCGGTCTGGCATCGGGAGCGTATGGCCCGCCGGGCATCATCCCTGGCCCCATGCCTCCCATCCCGGGCCCCGTCATACCTCCAGGTCCCATCATGCCCCCCGGTCCATAGGGAGAAGCCGGTCCTGAAGGGATAACTATGCATGAAGCCAGCGCCAGCAGGGCCGTCAGGCCTGCCAGCGCCGCGACTGTAAAGCGCGGTTTTTTCATTCAACTGCCTCCAGAGCGGAACTCAGACCAGGTCTTTCTTTTTCTCTTCGTATTCCTGCTTGTTGATTTCGCCCCGGGCGTA